>CALBSY010000316.1 GCA_937967725.1 uncultured Alphaproteobacteria bacterium
GCTAGTGGCGCTGTTACCAAACGGGAACACCGGCGCCGCGCAGAACAAAACGGGGAAACGGGGCCGGTGTCGCCAAACGGGAACACCGGGGCCGGTGTTACCAAACGGTGCGAGCCGGTGTTACCAAACGGGAACACCGGATATATAGTTGAACGTCCCAATAGAACGAGAATCCCCCTCAATCCCCCGCAAGCGGGGGAGGCGCGTGCGCGCAAATCGAAGTCGAAACGAGGCAGGCGCAGAGCCGTAGAGCCGCGCGAGTTCGTCGAGGCGTGGGAGCTTTGGACGAAAGCCGGTTCGAACCGGACGGCGGCACTCAAAGCGTGGCGCGAACATCGCGCCAGCGGCAAGCGCAAACTCGGCGCGGTGCGCGCCTATCTCGCCAGCAAACAGGCGCAGGCCGAAAACGGCCGGTTCGTGCCCTACATGCAGCGTTGGCTGCGCGACAGTCTCGGCTCGTTCGTCGAGGTCGCCGACAAGCAGGCGCGGGAGCGCCAGCGTTGGGAAGCCGAGCAGGCGGCGCGCAAGGCGCGCGGCGAGATGGCTTACTGCGCCGACTGCCGAACCTCGTTTTATCCGACGACGGGACGTTGCCACTGCCCGGAACGAACCTTGTCGCCGAGCGCTAGTCGCTGACGCGAAACGAAAAATCAACACGTGATGGACGAAAACCGTCCACATGCAGACGGGCGTCGTCACCGCCAAGCCGCTGTCCGGCGCCATGGCCGATACACCGCACCGCGCGGCGGCGTCCGTCTGCAATCGGTTTCTCGGGGGCGACGCTTGAGCGAGTTTCAGGTCTCTGCTGGCGCATTGGCCGGCGTGCTCAAGGCGGTTTCGCTTGTCGTCGAACGCAAGACGACGATCCCGATTTTATCACACGTGCTTTTGGCGGCGAACGAACAAGGGCTGAGCGTCAGCGCAACAAACCTTGATATGCAAATGGACGCGACATGCCGACTGGTCGCGCCGCCATCCTCTCCTCTCAGTTTCACCATCGACCCGCGCGCACCGCTCGCGGCGATCGTGAATCTGCCGCGCGACTGGCCGGTCAAGGTCAGTCTGCGCGATGACGGGAGCGCTGCAATCGCCTGGGAATGGGGCGAGATGCGGCTCCTGACCCTCCCGGCCAGCGACTTTCCCGCGATGAAAACGGGCGAAGCGCTGGCCGGGTTCGAGGTCGCTGATGGCGGCTTGAAACCACTCGACGATGTCCGCCTCTGCCTCTCGACGGAGGAGACGCGCTACTACCTCAACGGCGTCTTTCTCGATCGCACGCAAGAGGGCGAGGTTCTGCTCGTCGCCACGGACGGCCATCGCCTGGGCGCGGCGCGCACGGGATGGGAAGCGTCGGCAGGTGATGGTAACGCGTTCAAGGTCATCGCGCCTTATCGGTTCTGCGCGGTGTGGTCGAGCGCGTTTCGCCGCAAGGCGCACCGGTTTGAGTTCATCGCGGGCGAAGGGGCGGGGGCGTTCGTCAAATACGTGCGCATCGCTACCGATGCGCTGACTGTCACGTCAAAAATCATCGACAGCACGTTCCCCGAGTGGCGGTGTGTCGTCCCCAGCGACCGCGGGCGCTGCGTCGTCGTCGCACGCGAGGCGCTTGTGCAGGGGCTGAACGCCGCGACAAGGTTCTGCCGCGCAGTCGGAAAGACGCGTTCAGCCTCGACCACGTTCCATTACGAGGACGGGCGCGCGTTCCTGACCGTGGCCCAGGAAGGACAATCGCTCGACCTCGACATAGGCGCGGCGCGCGGCCCTGACGGGTTCTGGTTTGGCGTCAACGCGCCTTATCTGACCTACGCCGCCCAGCGCATGGAAGGCGATGAACTGACGCTCGCTCAAGCCGATTTTGGCTCTCCGCTCGTTCTGTGGAGCGACAAGGCGGAGTTCGTCGTCATGCCGCTCCGCACAGAAGCGCCGGCCAAGAAGCAGTTGAAGCAGGCGGCGTGATGAATTGGACACTCGACCCGAACGCGCTCGCCCTGGCTGGCGTTCTTGGCCTGACGGGCTTTGCGTTCGGCGAGATGCGCAAGCCAGGAAAGCGCCAGGAACAGTTGATGCTCATGGCGCTCGCCGGCATCGCCGCTTATGCGTTGCGCCAGTTTGAGGGCAGGGGGCATGCTCAGGAAACTCAAGGACTTACGCTAACGGCGTTATCTGAGCGTATTGCGACGTTGTTCAACCGCATGCAGAAGGCGGAAAGCGCGCAGCAAGAGCACGCCGACGACGTTGCCGAGCTGCGCAGCGAGGTCCGTGTTGTGACCCGCTCGGTCGACGAGCTCGTCAAGCGGATGGACAAATATTTTGAGACGCAAGTCTCCGCGCGGCGGCGCTGATGCAAGTCAGTAAGCGCTCAATCACAGTCGCATCCCGCGCGCCGCGCCGGCAACGTCCGAGCGCGCCGCG
>CALBSY010000317.1 GCA_937967725.1 uncultured Alphaproteobacteria bacterium
TTTCGCTTACTAGGAATAGCCAGATCGCCATCACCAACTGCATCCATCACGTCGCCTATCGCTGCAATGATTCGAAACAAACCGTCGAGTTCTATCGCGACGTGCTCGACATGGATTACACCACCGCCTTCGCCGAGGATCATGTGCCCTCGACCGGCGAATACGATCCCTACATGCACGTTTTCCTCGACGCTGGGAACGGCAACGTGCTCGCCTTCTTCGAACTGCCCAACCAGAAGGATATGGGCCGCGACGAGAACACGCCGAAATGGGTGCAGCACATCGCTTTCAAAGTGAACAGCGTCGATGAATTGCTCGCCGCGAAAGCTAAGGCGGAAGCGAAAGGCATCGACGTGCTCGGCCCTACCGATCACGGCATCTTCAAGTCGATCTATTTCTTCGATCCGAACGGCCATCGCGTCGAACTCGCGGCCGACACCGGCACGCCGGAAGAGCTGGCTGAACTGAAGCGCGTCGCGCCGGCGATGCTGGAAGAATGGAGCCGCACCAAAAAGGCGCCCCAGCACGCCGCCTGGCTGCACGAAAAAGCGCGCGCCGCGCATTCCAAAACGCGGATCGGCGAATAGGAGATGCCAAGCCTCTTCGCTTGGCTATTTCCGGTGCTTTTCGTCACCGGGTGCGTCTCGATGGGCTATTGGTTGCTAGGACTGATTAGCGAGGCGAGAGCGCATCCCGAGCGAACCTTTTTCAAGATGCGCGGCATCAACCCTTTTGGCGGCGCGCGAGCACTAATACAACTCGCTGCGACACCTCGGAGGCGATACGTTAGAGCGGGATGGTTTTGGCTGGCCTATTTTGTGGCGTGGGCTGGCGCCGCCTTGAGCATGTCGTTCTGGTTCATGCTGCCAATGGTGCTTCTCATGTCTCTCGTCGCCGCGTGGGTTCTCTATTCATTGTTGGAGGCGAGACGGTTGCAAAGAGAAATCGCCGATAGGGCACGCGAAGGTGGTGCAGATGCCGCTGGTTGAACCGCTTGCCGCCGATCACGACGCCGAAGTCACAGAGCTGGCGCGCTTCTTCAACGAGACGCTGGGCTTTCCGCCCAACAGCGTGCTGACGATGCAGCGCCGCCCGGCCATCGCCAAGGCCTTCATCGCGCTCAACAAGGCGGTGATGGAAAACAAGGGCCGCGTCACCTCCGAGCAGAAGCGGCT
Organism: uncultured Alphaproteobacteria bacterium; assembly: GCA_937967725.1. Taxonomy (GTDB): domain Bacteria; phylum Pseudomonadota; class Alphaproteobacteria; order Caulobacterales; family Aquidulcibacteraceae; genus Vitreimonas. The sequence continues at coordinate 1,176 of CALBSY010000317.1, forward strand.
GATCGGCTACATCGCCAGTCTCACCGCCGGCTGTCGCTATTGCCAGGCCCACACCGCCCGCGCGGCCGAACGCTACGGCGGCAGCGACGAGCGGCTCGCCGAAATCTGGAATTACGAACGCAGCGAGCTTTTTACGCCGGCCGAGAAAGCCGCGTTCGCGTTCGCGCAAGCCGCGTCCAGCGTTCCCAATGCAGTGGACGAGAACATCGCCGCCGAGCTCAAAGCGCATTGGACCGACGATGAGATCGTAGAAATCCTCGGCGTAATTGCACTGTTAGGCTATCTCAACCGTTGGAACGACTCGATGGCGACCTCGATTGAGGCTGGCGCCGTGGAGAGCGGCGAAAAGCACCTCGCCGCGCGCGGCTGGACCACCGGCAAGCACGGCTAGCCTCGGGCGGACGCCGGGAGTAACAAGGGCGTATGCTGAAGCTCTACGATTACTGGCGCTCGTCCGCCGCCTATCGCGTCCGCATCGGGCTTAATCTCAAAGGCGTCGAGTACGAAAGCGTCCCGGTGAACATCGCGCCGGGCAAGGACGAGCAATTCGCGCCGGCCTACCGGGCCAAGAACCCGCAGATGCGCGTGCCAGCGCTGGAGACCGAGCAGGGCTTGCTCACCCAATCGCTGGCGATCCTCGTCTGGCTCGACCAAACCTATCCGGAACCGCGTCTGGTGCCGGCGGACCCGTGGCTCGGCGCACAGGTGCGCGCGTTTGCGCTCACCATCGCCGCCGACATTCATCCGCTCAACAATCTCTCCGTGCTCAATCGCCTCAAGCTTGAGTTCAGCACCAACGATGATCACATCGCTGAATGGTATCGGCACTGGATTCGCGTCGGGTTCGGCGCGCTTGAGCATCAAGCTGGGCAGCGGACGCAAACCAAGTACGTGTTTGGCGACGAGCCTGGCCTCGCCGATGTGATGCTGGTGCCTCAGGCGGCCAATGCGCGCCGCTTCAACGTTGATTTATCCGCCTTTCCTCGTCTGGCCGCTTGGGACGAGACGGCGCGCCAGCACCCGGCCTTCCTCAAGGCCGCGCCGGAAAACCAGAAAGACGCGGTGACGTCATGAAACTCGCCTCCTTGCGACACGGCCGCGACGGCAAGCTTGTCGTGGTTTCAGATGATATCGCGTGGTGTGCGCACGAGCCCAGCGTACCGACCATGCAAGCCGCGCTCGACGATTGGGCGCACGCTGAACCGCGCCTGCGCGCGTTGGCGGAAGGGCTGAACAACGGCACTGTGATGCGCGAGCGCTTCCACGAGCGCGAAGCCGCGTCGCCTTTGCCGCGCGCGTACCAATGGGCCGACGGCTCTGCGTATGTGAATCACGTCGCCTTGGTGCGTCAGGCGCGCGGTGCGGAAATGCCGGAAAGCTTCTGGTCCGATCCGCTCATGTATCAGGGCGGCAGCGACGTGTTCCTCGGTCCGCGCGATCCGATCCCGCTGAAGGACGAGGCCTGGGGCTGCGACTTCGAGGCCGAAGTCGCGGTCGTCGTCGATGACGTGGAGGCGGGCGTCACGCCAGAGGCCGCGCGCGAGCGCATCCGCCTCATCATGCTGGTGAACGATGTCAGCCTGCGCAATCTCATTCCGGCTGAGCTCGGCAAGGGTTTTGGCTTCTTCCAATCCAAACCCGCCTCGGCGTTTTCGCCCGTCGCCGTCACGCCGGATGCGCTGGGCGATGCGTGGAAGGACGGCAAGCTGCATCGGCCAATGCTGGTTTCGCTCAACGGCAAGCCGTTCGGCCGCGCCAATGCCGGCGAGGACATGACTTTCGATTTCGGCACGCTGATCGCGCACGCGGCCAAGACGCGCGATCTTTGCGCCGGTTCGATCATCGGCTCAGGCACAGTCTCGAACCGCGATAAGGATGGTGGCCCAGGCAAGCCGGTGAGCGAAGGCGGGCTGGGGTATTCGTGCATCGCCGAACAGCGCATGATCGAGACGATCCAAGCCGGCAAGCCTTCGACATCGTTCCTGAAAGTTGGCGACCGCGTCGAGATCGAAATGCTCGACACCAAGAACCACTCGATCTTCGGCAGGATCGATCAGGTAGTGGCCGCGGCTTGAAAGCTGGACGACCGGCGCCACAAACGACGCAAGAAACGAGACAGCGCACCTCAGCACCAGAGCCCCGGTCGGCTAGGCTTTCATATGAGCTTCAAGGCGTCCCTCCGTGGGAAAATTCTGCGATGTCGCCGCTCAAATCTCCCGCCGCGGCGCGGCGGTCGCGGGATCGCCCGTATTCGGCGTGCCGCGCGGTTCGATTAGGAGCACATGCGCTTCGTGTTCGGCGTAGGGCGCGTGCTCGACGCCTTTCGGCACGACGAACACTTCGCCTTGTTTCAGTGTCACATCACGATCGCGCAAGCGGATGACGATCTCGCCCTTCAGCACCAGGAAGAAATCGTCGGTGTCGTCATGTTTGTGCCAGGGAAACTGCCCCTGCAGCTTCACCACCATCAGATCATGACCGTTGAAGCCGCCGACCACGCGCGGCTGCCAATGTCCCTCGAATAGCGAGAGCTTCTCGGCGAGATTGATCTTGTCAGCCATCGCGGCGGCGCCTGGTCTGCACGAGCGCGCCGCTGCGGTAGAGATCGACGGTCCAGGCGATCTGCTTAGCGCGCCACATGCCGAGGAAATAGATGATCGGCGTGATGATTGCCCCGCCCACCAGGAATGCAATCAGATCGAGGTTCTCCGCGACATAGGCGCTCAATAGGTCAGGCGCGGCTTCCGATAGCAGGGCGGCAACGGCGATGGGGAGGGTAATGTAGCACACGGCGACGGCGCGAAACACATTGGTGACGCGTTCAGCATTCAGGGACGCTATCTGCGACAGCGCGTGGAGCAGCTCATCGGAAACGCCCCCAAGTCGCGCCGCCGCGCGCCGCGCGCGGGGATCGTGCAGCTGACCCGCGATCATGTCCACGCCGACCATGCGCCAGGATGAAGGACTGAGGAACCAGTCGAAGGGCAGGCTCCAGCTTGACCAGCGACTTCCAGAGCCGCTGCAACTCTTCGGCTTTGTTCGCCTCCGTCGTGCTCATGAGTGCGCGAAGATGTCGGTCTCTTCCCAGCCCGCCAGATCGAGCGCGGCGCGTGTGGGCAGGAAGTCGAAACAAGATTGTGCGATCTCGGCGCGGCCTTCGCGCGCGAGCATGACGTCGAGCTTTTCCTTCAGCGCATGCAAGTGCAGCACGTCAGAGGCGGCGTAGGCGAGTTGAGCGTCACTGAGTTCGGCCGAACCCCAATCGCTCGATTGCTGCTCCTTGGAGATGTCGCGCCCAAGCACTTCGCGCACGAGATCTTTCAGCCCATGCCGGTCCGTGTAGGTGCGTGCAAGCTTCGAGGCGACCTTGGTGCAATAGACCGGCGCGCACACAACCGAGAGGTCGCGCATGAACATCGCCAAATCGAAGCGCGCGAAGTGGAACAGCTTCAACGTGTTTCCGTCCGCCAGCACGCGCTTCAGGTTCGGCGCATCATAGGTCGTGCGATCGAGCTGCACCAGATGCGCTTCGCCGCCGCCGTCCGAAAGCTGCACCAGGCACAGCGGATCGCGCACCAGTGACAGCCCCATGGTCTCGCTGTCGACGGCGATCGCGCCATTGAAGGAAACAGCGCCGGGCAGATCGCCCCTGTGCAGGTGAACCACGACGTTCCTGCCGTCGACGGTGAGTGAGAGTTTGCGTGTCATGCCGGGCGAGGGCTTAGTCCAATTCTCGCCGCCGCGCTAGCGTGCCGAGACCGCCTGTTCCAAGTCAGCCAGTGACTGCCGCAGGTTGGCCTCTAACCGACGG
>CALBSY010000318.1 GCA_937967725.1 uncultured Alphaproteobacteria bacterium
TCAGCGACTCCGCGTGCGAGTTGTCCCGTCGTCACTGCAGTCTGCGCCTGGCTGAGGAGGGCGTCTACATCCGCGACACCAGCGCCAACGGCGTGTTTTTGGGCGCCGAGAGACGGCGCCTGCCGCGTGACGCTGAGACGCTATTGAAGCCGGAAGAGGTCATTCATTTCGGCCAATTCATGATCACCATGGATACGACGCTGACGCCGGCGAACGATTGCAAACCGGAGGCGGACGCTAACACACCGATCGATGCGCCGTTTCACGCGCCTATGCTGCGCGAGCCAACGCTTTCGGCGGCAGACTTTCAGGTGCGGAACGCGTGGACGACAGCCGCGCCGCAAGCTGAGCGCAAGGCGCTGCCAGACGCGGCATTGTTGGAAGCGTTCTGCGATGGGGCAGGCATCGATCCATCTCTTTTGGCAGGCGAGGATCCGGCTCAAGTCCTGCGCCGGGCGGGCGCTGTGTACCAGCAGGCCGTGCTTGGTCTGACCGATCTGATGAGCGAGCGCACATCAACCAAATCGGCCTACCGCATGGAGCGAACACGCGTAAGCGCCGCAAACAATAACCCGTTCAAATGGGCAGAAGCGCATCGCGTGGGTGTGGACTTGTTGCGCTCAGGCGAGGGTCCTTTCCTGGCGGGCGCAGCGGCGATCAATGAGTCGTTTCAGGACTTGAAGAAGCATCTGCTTTGCCTCGTGGCTGGGTCGCGTGCGGCAGTCGCCGCGGCCTTTGAGGAGGTGAGCCCGCGCCAAGCGGAAGAGGCGGTTAAAGGCCAGTCCCTGATTTTCCAGACCAAAGTAGAGGCATGCTGGCGCGAGTTGCAGAGGCGTCACGCACGCGCCCTCGCCGACGCTCACGATAACGCCGATAGCGTCATCAACCGGGCGTTCAAGGGCGGCTACGAGCGCCATTTGCGTAAGCTCGACGGATTGGGGACGCTATCGTGACCGCAGGCAATGCATCGTTGAAACGCGCCCAGCAAGACGCCAGTGTTCGCGCGCCTAAGTTTCTGTCCGTCGGCCAAACCCATGTTGGTTTAGTGCGTGATCTGAACGAAGACGCGCTGCTCAACCGGCCTGATATTGGGCTCTGGGCCGTCGCTGATGGCATGGGCGGGCACGCTGGGGGCGATGTAGCGAGCCGCAAAATCGTCGAAGCGCTCGAGACTTTAGGCGTTCAGACATCGGCTCACGCTCTTCGCGATGCGGTGACGCAGGCCGTGGATCAAGTGAATAGCGCTCTCTTGTCCGATCCCAGCGCCGAAATGATTGGATCGACGGTCGTTACACTCCTCGCGCACCAGGGGCACTATGCGTGTCTTTGGGCAGGCGATAGCCGCGCCTATCTGTATCGCCACGGCGCACTCAAGCGGCTGACGCGCGACCACAGCGTGGTTCAGGATTTGGTCGATGCCGGAACGGTGAGAGATGACGAGGCGCGTCAACATCCACAAGCCAATGTGATCACAAGGGCGGTTGGCGCCAAGGCGTCTCTGAAACTCGATGAAACGTTTGGCGTCCTGCAGCCGAACGACCGTTTCCTGCTCTGCTCTGACGGCCTCACCGCGCATGTCAGCGATCGGGAGATAGCGGAGGCGATGCGCCGATCTCCGTTGGAGCGCGGCGCCACGATGTTGGTCGACTTGGCGCTCTCACGGGGCGGGCGTGACAACGTGACGGTGGTGCTCGTGTCGACCGAGGGCGGCTCGGCCTAACCGGGCTCGCAGTTCACGCCGTATCGTCTTACTCTCGCGCCCACTGGCTCAACGCCGTGGGCCGTTCGGGGTGAGATTGTGCGCGCAGCATTGTTAGTGGTCGTTGGGGCTGCAGGCATGGCCGCGGCGGATGCCGCCGCCAGCGAGGAAGTCGTCATCGTTACGGCGGAACGGCGCGCGCAGCCGATCGAGGATGAAGGCAGTTCAGTCGCCGTGCTCGGCGCGGAGGCGCTTGAGCGGATTGGGGCGCAACACACCGCCGAGGTGCTGAACCGGCTGCCAGGATTTAACTATCATCGCGGCTCGGGTGTAGAAAATTTGCCCGCGATCCGTTCTCCCGTATTGAATGGCGGCGCCGGCGCTGGCTCGTTCCTGGTTTTGGAAGACGGCGTGCCAGTGCGCGCCGCGCCGTTCGCGAACATCAATCAGGTTTACGAAACCAATCTCGAGTTGGCGGAGCAGGTAGAAGTGATCCGCGGGCCCGGCACGGCCGTTCATGGTGCGAACGCTGTGCATGGCGTGATCAACGTGATCACGCCCGACGCCGTAAACGACGGTTGGCGCGCGGCAGCGGAAGGCGGGAGCTTTGGGCGCTGGCGCGGCGAAGTGCTCGCGCGCGGCGGTGGCGCAATGGCTGGCGGGTCGGCGTTGCACGAAGACGCCTGGGGCGACCAAGCAGGGTTGAACCTGCAACGCTTGCTGCTGGGGTGGGACGGCGCAGCGGCGGCCTGGCGCATGCGGGTCCGCGCGTCGGCGTCCAATTTGGAACAAGAAACCGCTGGCTTTGCGATCGGCCCCAACGCCTACGACAATAGCGCGACCGCGCGCGCCAATCTCAATCCTGAAGCGTATAGAGATAGCCGGGTGGGGCGCGCCTCAATCGCGCTTGCGCGATCCTTTGGCGGCGTTGACGTGATTGTGACGCCGTTTGTGCGCTGGATCGAAACGGATCTGTTGCTGCATTTTTTCCCATCGAAGGCGTTGGAGGAAACAGTGCAAAGCGGCGGCGGTTTGCAATCGTCGCTGGCATGGGAGCTTACACCCAGTGTGGGTTTGCTCGCCGGGATCGACGTCGATCTCAGCACCGCCAGCCTGCGTGAGACACAGAGTATCGCCACAATCGGCACGTTTCCGCAGGGCGTACATTACGACTACGAGGTGGAGGCGTTCACGAGCGCCGCTTATGGCCAGGCGACCTGGCGGCCTGCGCCGCGCTGGTCGGCGACGCTGGGCGCGCGCGGCGAGCGGATCGTCTATGATTACGACAATCGCGCTGTGGATGGTGGGTTTGGGCGCTTTCTGCGTGTGCCGGATCGCGACGACGCGTTCTCTGCGCTGACGGCGCGCTTCAATGTGGTTCGGCGTTTTGACCGTGGTTCGGCCTACGTGAATTTCGCGACTGGCGCCCGGCCGCCGCAGGCCAGCGATCTTTACTCGCTTCAGACGACACAGACGCCGGGCGAACAAGGCGTGGAGGATGTGCTCTCGCGCGAAGCCGGTGTGCGCATTCCGTTGGGCGGCGGCCAACTGTCGCTG
>CALBSY010000319.1 GCA_937967725.1 uncultured Alphaproteobacteria bacterium
GCCTCCGCCGCTTCCGCGCGCACCGGCGCGCCGGCGTTGTAGTCGCAATAGATCGGCGTCTTCGTCATCAATCCTATTCCGCGGCTACCCGAGCGTCGCCGTCGAAGCGCTGCTCCAGCACGTCGGCCAGCGACACTGATGCGAGGAAGCCTTGGATACGCGCTCCCATTTCTTCCCAGAGGCCGTGCGCGATGCAGCGTCCGGTGCGCCCGATGCAGCTCTTTGCCGAGCCAGCCTCGCAGCGGGTGGCTTTGATTGGTTCGTTCACGGCGGCGATGATGTCGGCCACCGTCACCAAATCCGCGCCGCGCGAAAGCCGATAGCCGCCCCCGGGTCCGCGCACGCCGGAAACAAGCCCCGCTCGCCGCATGCGCGCGAACAGCTGCTCCAGGTAAGACAGAGAAATCTCCTGGCGGCGCGCCACTTCCTGCAGCGGCACGGCCCGCTCCGCGCCGCCATGCAGCGCCAGATCGGCCATCGCCATCACCGCGTAGCGGCCTTTCGACGTCAAACGCATACTCGTCCCTTCCGCGCCCTCGCACGCCCCCGATATCTTGTGCTAGAGACCGCCCCCTTCAGGGGCCGGGCGAAACGCCCTATCTCAGCCAAGAGCTAAGATACCTGAGTGTTTTGGTCAAGAATTAGCCGCCGGCTGTATAAAACGCCGCGGCCGGGGTCGCATTGAATGCCGGAAGTGATTTTCCCAGGCGCTGCTGGGCGCGTGGAAGGCCGTTACCAAGAGCCGCCGAAAGAGGGCGCTCCGATCGCTCTCATTCTGCACGGGCATCCGCGCGCAAGCGGCTCCATGCAGGATCGCGTTACCGTTCAGCTGTACAAGCTGTTCGCCGACAAGGGCTTCGGCGTGCTGCGCTTCAATTTCAGAGGCATCGGACGCAGCCAAGGCGTTTTTGACAACGGCATGGGTGAACTGTCCGACGCCGCGTCCGCCCTCGACTATCTCCAAAGCATGAACCCTAACGCCGAGCAGTGCTGGGTTGGCGGCTATTCGTTCGGCGCCTGGATCGGACTGCAATTGTTGATGCGCCGTCCCGAGATCGACGGCTTTATTGCCGTGGCCCCCCCAGCCAACCACTACGACCTGTCGTTTCTCGCGCCGTGCCCGGCTTCCGGCGTAATCATTTACGGCACGCGCGACAGTGTTACGACGGCGCCCGACATGGAACGCGTCATTGGGCGCATCCGCACCCAAAAGAACATCAAGGTGGACGGCCGCTCAATCGAAGGTGCGGACCACTTCTTCCGCGGCCGCGACCCAGGCGAAGATCACCTCGCCGACGTCGAGCGGCATGCGCGCGAATATCTGGAAATGCGTCTTGCCGCGCCGCCGCGTCCGCCAACGTCGACTAAGCGCTAGTCGCGCATAAAGGCTGGTTTCGGCCCGTTGGAGAAGCCTTCCGGACCCGATTGGTCCTCGTCGCGTTCTCGGCGTTCGCGTCGCGGCCGCTCTACACGCTCTGACGCGGCTGCCCGCTCATCGCTTTCCCGTCCTTCGGCGCCGCCGCCTTTGTACCCGTCACCATCGCTGTTTGGCCGATAGCGACTACGCCGACCGCGCCCGCGGCGACCACCGCTTCCTTCCTCGCGATCGAAGTGTTGCGGCTGTTGGCTCTCGGGAAAATCGACCTCGGGCTGATCGCCGCTCTCGTTCTCGTCCCCGCTCTGGGCCTCGGCGCCGGTATCGTCGTCGCCCTCAGCCTCAGCACCATCGCCAACTCGTTCCTGCGTTTGCTGCTGGGGCGGCGTGGCGGGCTGCATCGAACGCACCAGGCGAAAGTAGTGATCGGCGTGTTGAAGGAAGTTTTCGCTTAGGACCCGATCGCCGGATGAAGCTGCATCGCGGGCCGCTTGAAGGTAGCGCTCATAGATGACCGCCGCCGGACCGCGCACCTTTCCGCCTTCCGGACCAGAACTTTCCATGGACCGATTAGGATGCTGATGTTGGCCACTGTGATGTCCACCGCCCGGCTTCCGACCGCGGCCCCGCTGACGCTTCATTGAGAGTTCACCATGTTAAATCGTGGTCCATTAGGTGAGGACTGCACGTGAGCCAGTGGGAGCCCCGCCGATCCGCGCCTCGTTTCAAAGCCTAACGCCCG
>CALBSY010000320.1 GCA_937967725.1 uncultured Alphaproteobacteria bacterium
GCCGAGCTGGCCGAGCGGGCGCACGCCGTGGGTAGTGTCCTTCGTACTGCGCATGTTTGATTACACGCCGGTGGCGGACCGGCTGGCGAAGGACGGGCTGGTGACGGAAAAGCTCAATTCGGCCGCGTTCGTACAGCGGCGCTTCCAGGATCAGGAAGAGGCACAGCAGGTACTGGATGTTCTGGTGAAGGAGCGGGGCCTCGATCCGGCAGGTCTTGAGAGCGAAGGGTTATTGTTTGCCGAACTCTATGTATCGCGGCCCGAGGAGGAGGCGCGGAAAGTTCCGCTCGACGAGCTTGTGCGCGTCGTGAGCGGTCGCAATCTCAGTTTTGGACCGCGCCTGGTCCAGGTAAAGCGGGACGGGCGCAGGCTGCTCGCTCCGTTGCGGCCCTGAGGAAACCATGAAGCACTTTCTGCTGATCTACCAATACGTGCCCGATTACCTGGAGAAGCGAGCGCCGTTGCGGCCCGCGCACCTTGATCACGCGCAGGCTTCGGTCGCGCGCGGCGAACTTCAACTCGGTGGTGCGGTGCCGCAGGACGAGCCGCCGTTCGGGCTGCTGCTGTTTAAAGCGGAGAGCGCCAGCGTGGCGGAGGCATTCGCGCGGAGTGATCCTTATGTAACCAAAGGCGTGGTCGCGTCATGGCGGGTGCGTGAGTGGCTTACCGTCGTGGGTGAAGGCGCGCTCTCGAAAGTCTAGACGGAGAGTGGCTACCGCCACTCTCCGAAGTCAGCCGTTCCTGGATCAGGGCCGGTCTTGGTTTTGTCTCTTCTCGCGATCGATGCGTTCCTGATCCTGCCGTTCCTGGTCTTGCCGGCGGCGTTGCTCGTCGTCCTCGCGTCCAGGCTGCGCCTGCTTTTGTTCACGGGGATCGTTTGGGTTGGTGTTGGGCATTGGACTCTCCTTTGTCGCCCGCCGCCCCGCACCAACTCGGAGCGCCCACCGACGTTCCGGCAAAAGAATAGAAATTGCAGTAACTTAGGTTGCGCCATCGCAGCCCCCGAACGCACGCCAAAAAGCGTTGCGCTGCCGAGCCAATTTTGGAGCCGATGGCGGAGCTAAACGCTTGCCGCATTGGACGTTTCGCCCACTTGCGGCGGCGCAATAAATCAGCCATGCGCGTGACCGCGAAAGCGGTCCAGGCTCATGACGAAAATCCTCGTCGACGGCGTTGAAGTCGACGTCCCTCCGGAACTGACGCTGCTGCAGGCGTGCGAAGCCGCCGGCGCCGAGATTCCGCGCTTCTGTTACCACGAGCGGCTGTCGATCGCCGGCAATTGCCGCATGTGCCTGATCGAGGTGCGGGTGGGCGGTAAAGCGGGCCCGAAGCCAGTGGCCTCCTGCGCGCAACAGGTGAAGGATTTGCCACCGCCGCGCGACGATAAGCTGAACGAACTCATCACCAGCGGCCCGACCGTTAAGCGGGCGCGCGAAGGGGTGATGGAGTTCCTGCTTATCAATCACCCGCTCGATTGCCCGATTTGCGACCAGGGCGGTGAATGCGATTTGCAGGACCAGTCCGTCGCTTACGGCCGCGGCGGCTCGCGCTTCGATGAGAACAAACGCGCGGTCGAAGAAAAGTTCATGGGGCCGCTGGTGAAGACGGTGATGACGCGCTGCATTCAGTGTACGCGCTGCATCCGCTTCGCCACCGAAGTGGCGGGCGTGCCCGAACTAGGCGCCACTGGGCGCGGGGAGGACATGGAAGTCACGACGTATCTGGAAGCTTCACTCCAGAGCGAGCTTTCGGCCAACGTGATTGATCTTTGTCCTGTGGGGGCGCTGACATCGAAGCCTTACGCCTTCAACGCGCGGCCATGGGAACTTTCCAAAACGCAGACAATCGACGTGATGGACGCGCTGGGCTCAAACATCCGCGTCGACTCTCGCGGCGACGCGGTTCTACGCGTGCTGCCGCGCCTGAATGACGAGATCAACGAAGAGTGGATTTCGGATAAGACGCGCTACGCCGAGGACGGTCTCAATCGCCAGCGGCTCGACCGGCCCTATATTCGTGAGAACGGCAAGCTGCGCCCGGCGAGTTGGACCGAGGCGCTCGACGCGACGGCGAAGGCTCTCTCAGGCGACGCAAAGAAGATCGGCGCCATCGCCGGTGATCTGGCGTGCGCCGAGAGCATGAAGGCGACACTCGATCTGTTCCGAGCGCTTGGTTCGCCGAACACCGACTGCCGCGTCGATGGTGCGCATGTCGGCGGGCTGCGCCAGGGTTACATCTTTAACTCCACGATTGCTGGGATCGACGAAGCGGACGCCATTCTGTTGATCGGCGCCAACCCGCGCCTGGAAGCGCCGGTGCTGAACGCACGCATCCGCAGGGCGTGGCTACGTGGCGCTGAAGTGGCGGTTATCGGCGAAGCAAGCGACCTGACGTACAACTACGCACACATCGGCGCGGGCGCGGACGCGCTCAACGATCTCGGCCAGTTTGCCGGCGTGCTGAAGAAGGCTGAACGGCCGATGGTCATCGTCGGCATGGGCGCTCTCTCAGCGGAAGACGGTCCCGCCATTCTGCGCGCTGCGGGCAAGCTGGGCGTCGTCAAGGACGGTTGGAACGGATTTAATGTGCTGCACACGGCGGCGGCGCGCGTGGCCGGTCTCGATCTTGGCTTCATCCCCGGAGTGGGCGGCAGGAGCGCGCGCGAGATGCTCGCGGACGATATGGATGCGCTTTTTCTGCTAGGCGTCGACGAGGTGGCGCTGCCGAAAGGCGGAACGATCATTTATCTCGGCACGCACGGCGACGCCGGGGCGCACCGCGCCGACATCATCCTGCCCGGTGCGGCCTACACCGAGAAGGATGCGACCTGGGTCAATACAGAGGGCCGCGTGCAATACGGTCGCCGCGCTGTGTTTCCCAAGGGCGAAGCGAAAGAGGATTGGACCATCCTGCGCGCGCTCTCTGCACTGATCGGGAAGACGCTGCCGTACGATTCTCTCAGTGCGCTGCGCGCTAAAATGATCGCCGATCATCCGACCTTTGGTCAGGTCGACTACGCACCGGGCGCCGCCGATGCGGCGAGCTTCGATCCGGCAAAGCTGGGCGCGGACGGCCGGCTCTCTGCTACGCCACTGCGCAGCCCGGTCAGAGATTTCTATCTCACCAACCCGATCGCGCGTGCGTCGAAAACAATGGCGGAGTGTTCCCGCCTGCGCGCCGCGACGGCGCACAAGGTGGCGGCGGAATGAACCCTGACGCCGACTACGTGCCGCTGATCGCGTTCCCCGTAGAATGGGAATGGGCGATCATGAAGTCGGGGCAAATCCTCGCCATCATGATCCTGCTGCTGATCTCGCTGGCGTTCCTACTGCTGTTCGATCGCAAGGTCTGGGCGGCGGTGCAATTGCGGAAGGGCCCCAACGTCGTCGGCCCGTTCGGCTTGCTCCAATCCTTCGCGGACTTCTTCAAGTTCGTGTTCAAGGAAATTGTTATTCCGGCCGGCGCCAACAAGACGGTGTTTATCCTGGCGCCGCTGATCACCTTCGTGCTGGCCTTTGTCGGTTGGGCCGTGATCCCGTGGGCCCCCGACGTCGTGATTGCCGACCTCAATGTGGGCATCCTGTTCTTGTTCGCGATCAGCTCATTGGGCGTGTACGGCATCATCATGGGCGGCTGGGCCTCGAACTCAAAGTACCCGTTTCTAGGCGGACTGCGCTCCGCGGCGCAGATGGTGAGCTACGAAGTCTCGATCGGCTTCATCATCATAACGGTGTTGCTGCTGGTCGGCTCGCTGAACTTGACGGCGATCGTCGATAGCCAGCGTGAGGTCTGGAATGGCTTCCGTCTGTTTGATTTTCGCGAGTTTCCTGCAAACGTTCTCGTCGGCGTCACGATGGTCGTGATGATGGGGATGTTCTTCATCTCCGCGCTCGCCGAAACCAACCGCCCGCCATTCGATCTGCCGGAAGCGGAATCCGAACTCGTGGCCGGCTACCAAGTTGAGTATTCGTCCACGCCGTATCTGCTGTTCATGATCGGCGAGTACCTCAACATCGTGCTGATGTGCGCGATGACCACGATCCTGTTCCTAGGCGGCTGGCATCCGCCGTTCATGGCGATCGAGG
>CALBSY010000321.1 GCA_937967725.1 uncultured Alphaproteobacteria bacterium
TCTTCCGCGGGAAAGGCAAGCTGACCATCAAGTTCGAGGGCGAAGACGGCAAAGTCATCGAGTAAGAAGTCTTCGACGCTCCGGGCTCGGTTATTTCACTCGCCATGTACAACCTAGACGACTCGATCAGGGATTTCGCCCGCGCCTCGATGAACTACGGCCTGAACCGGAAATACCCGGTCTATCTCTCGACCAAGAACACGATCCTCAAGGCCTATGACGGCCGCTTCAAGGATCTGTTCCAGGAAATCTTCGACGCCGAGTTCAAGCAGAAATTCGCCGACGCCAAGATCACGTATGAACACCGTTTGATCGACGACATGGTGGCCGCCGCGCTAAAATGGTCGGGCGGCTTCGTCTGGGCGTGCAAAAACTACGATGGCGACGTGCAATCCGACACCGTCGCGCAGGGCTTCGGCTCGCTCGGTTTGATGACCTCCGTCCTGCTCACGCCGGATGGCAAGACTATGGAAGCGGAAGCGGCGCACGGTACGGTAACGCGCCATTACCGGGAGCACCAGAAAGGCAATCCCACCAGCACAAACTCGGTGGCGTCGATCTTTGCCTGGACCCGCGGCCTCGCTCATCGCGGCAAGCTCGACGGCAACCAAAAGCTCGTCGATTACGCGCTGTTGTTGGAGAAAGTCGTGGTCGACACCGTCGAGAGCGGTCAAATGACCAAGGATTTGGCGCTGCTGGTGGGGGACGAGCAGAAGTGGCTCACGACCGAAGGCTTCCTCGACGCGGTCGGCGACAATCTCGATCGCACCATGGCCAAGGCGGCGTAACCGCGATGCGCCGCGCCTCGCTCACGGGATCGTGGAGCGGCGCCTATCGCTATCCGCGCGACGCATTCCCAGAAACTGTTTTCAACGCACAGATTGAAGAGGTGAACGGCGCCTTTGTCGGCTCGATACAGGAGCCGAACGGCTTTTCGCCGTCGCTCGCCTCGGTCTTGCTTGCCGAAATCGAGGGCGTGCGCACCGGCGCCACGGTAATCTTCAGCAAGTTCTACAATGACGCCGGCATCATGCACGCCGTGCGCTACGAAGGCGCCGCCGACGCCAATCTCACGCGCATCGATGGTCGATGGGTCATCCCCAACGAATGGTCGGGCACGTTCTTCATGACCCGCGACGATGATGGTGCGGCAGCCGAGGCGGAAGAGCAGGCTGAAGCCTGCGCACCGGACCGCGAGGCATAGTCCGTCATGGCCTTCACCATCCGCGATCTGCTGCCTGAAGATCGGCCCGGCTGGGAGCACCTCTGGGGCGGCTATCTCGATTTCTATCAAGCCCCGATGGAGCCGGTCGTGATCGAGGTGACGTGGTCTCGCCTGCTGGATCCCGACGAACCGATGATGGCTCTTGTGGCTAAGGACTCCGGCACGCACGAACTCATCGGCCTCGTGCATTGTGTCTTCCATCGCGGCACCTGGGCGATCAACGACTTCTGCTACCTTGAGGATTTGTTCGTCGCGCCCAAGGCGCGCAAACAAGGCGTAGGCCGCGCGCTGATCGAAGCGGTTTATGCGCGCGCCGACGCACGAAAATGCGCGCGTGTTTATTGGCTCACGCACGAGAACAACGCGACCGCCCGCAAGCTATACGACCAGGTGGCGGAAAATCTGGGTTTCATCCAATACAGGCGCGGATGACCTATTCCCGGAACGGCGGCGTCGGCCGCCATGGATAAGGCTGCGGCAGGTCTTTCGACACTTTGTCGGGATAGTTTGGGGAGCGCTTCTCCAGGAAGCTCGTCACACCCTCTTTCGCGTCGCCCGCGCGCCCGCGCGCCACCATCAGCCGGCTCTCCAGCCGATGCGCCTGCATGGGATGATCTGCATCGAGCATGTCGAGCAGCATGCGCCGCGCCAGCGTCACCGAGACTGGCGCGGTGTGATCGGCGATCTCCCGCGCCAGAGCCTGCGCCGCCGGCATCAGCTCATCGGCCTTGTGCAACGAGCGCACGAGCCCGCGTTCGTGCGCCTCTTCGCTGGTGAACACCCGCCCGGTCATGGTCCATTCCAGCGCCGTTTGCACGCCGACGAGCCGTGGCAGGAAATACGATGACAGCGTCTCCGGCACGATGCCGCGCCGCGTAAACACAAAGCCCACCTTCGCGCCTTCGACCGCTAGCCGGATGTCCATCGGCAACGTCATGGTCGCGCCGACGCCGACCGCCGGGCCGTTGATGGCCGCAATCACCGGCTTGAGGCTCTCATAGATGCGCAAGCCCACAGTGCCCCCGCCGTCACGCGCCCGTTCGGGATCGAATTCATCCTTCACGCCACGATCGGCGAGCCGCTTTTCGTAGTCGAACGTCGCCCCGCCGGAGCCGAGATCCGCGCCCGCGCAGAACGCCCGTCCAGCGCCGGTGACGATCACGGCCCGGACACGATCGTCCGCATCGGTCTCGTCGAATGCGGCGCGCATCTCGCGCGCCATCTGGTCAGTGAACGCGTTCATCCGGTCCGGCCGGTTCAGCGTCAGCGTGGCGACGGCGTCAGCGACGGAAAGTTGGATAGTCTCGTAGTCGGACATTGGTGCGGCTCCGCAATGAGCCGTCAGGCTAACCTGCGAGGTTGAGAAGCTCCACCTCTGCCGCTTGGTCAGGATCGAGCCGATAGATCAGGTGGCGATGGATCGCCACCAGCGCGCCGGCGCCCCAATCCTCGATCAGTTCAGCGTCGTCCCGCTCGCGCGCCTGCCAGCGCGAGCCGTCTTCACAGATCAGCACGCGTCCGCTGCCGAGCACGCAGTCGATGGTCGACACCGCACCGGACTGCGCGCCGGCGCCCAATCCGACTCGGAACACGGACAGAATCGCTTCACGTTGCCCATCCGAAAGTCGGCTCCATTCGAGCCGCTCGAACAGCTCTGGTCCGAGAAAAGCGGCCAGCGCGTCGTTTTGCGTCATCCCAGTCCCCCAACCGAATCGACTCGCCCAAAAGCGAGTGATTTGGTTTCGGAGACGTTACTGCGCGTTAGAGCGCCAAGCGCCAGATCAAATCGCGGTCGGCGTGATTGCCGACCATGAAATCCCATTCGCCGTGATCGGCGAAGCCGAAGCGTCGGTAAAAGCGTTGCGCGCGATGGTTCTCTTCCCATACGCCCAGATAAAGCGCTCTCGCGCCGCGGCGCCGCGCCCAAGCAATGCAGTCTTCCATGAGCGTGGCGGCGACGCCCGCACCCTTCACGCTTTCATCGACATAGAGACGATGCAGTTCGAGGCCGCGTTCGTCTGCAACCGGCATGCCCAGCTCGCCCATCATGCAGTAGCCGACAATCGCGCCGTCGCGCAGAGCCAAGCGATAGCGCACCTGCGGGTCGGCAATCTCAGCGCGTTGCACCTCTTCGCCGTAGGTCTCCGTCAGATAGGTTTGCAGATCCTGCGGCGGGTACGGCAAATGGCCAAACGTCGCGAGCCATGTATCGCGCGCGAACTGCGCCAACGCCGCCGCGTCGGCGTCCGCCGCATCGCGATACGCCACCGCGTTCACGCCAGCGCGCCTTGCAGCGCCGCGCGGATCGCGTCGAGCGCTTGCGGCGCCGCGGCGCCATTGGGCCCGCCGCCCTGCGCCATATCGGGGCGCCCGCCGCCGCCCTGACCGCCGACTGCCGCGACGCCCGCCTTCACCAAGTCGACTGCGTTCACTTTGGCCTTGAGATCGTCGGTGACGCCGACCGCCAACGCGGCCTTGCCGTCCTCAACGCCGACATAGGCGATCACCCCGGAACCGATCGACTTCTTGCCTTCATCGACCAGGCCGCGCAGTTCTTTGGCCGGCACGCCATCGAGCACGCGTGCAAGCACTGAGACGCCAGCGACTTGCTCCGGCCCCGCGGGCGGCGCTTGTCCACCGCCGCCCGCCAAGGCCAGCTTCTTCTTCGTCTCCGTCAATTCGCGCTCGAGCTTGCGCCGTTCGTCCTGCAATTGCGTGACGCGCTCCGGCAGCTCACCGAGCGGCGTCTTCAGGCTGGACGACAATGCCTTGGCGAGACCGGCCTGCGCCTTTAGATGCGCCAATGCCGCCGCACCGGTCGCCGCTTCGATGCGTCGTATGCCGGCGGCCACGCCGCCTTCGCTCAGGATCGTGAACACGGCGATGTCGCCGGTGCGCTTCACATGGGTGCCGCCGCACAGCTCAACCGAATAGGGTTTGCCCTTCTCCGCCAGCGAGTCGCCGAGGCGAAGCACGCGCACGCTGTCGCCATATTTTTCACCGAACAGCGCCAGCGCGCCTTCCGCAATCGCCTTTTCCGGCGCCATCTCCTTGATCAGGCCTTCGGCGTTCTGGCGTATCACTGCGTTGACCTCGTTCTCAACGCGTTCGATTTCGTCGGTGGTCATCGCCTGGCCATGGCTGAAATCGAAGCGGAAATAGTCCGCCTCCACCAGTGATCCCTTCTGCGTGACATGCGGCCCGAGCACGTTGCGCAACGCCGCGTGCACCAGATGCGTGGCCGAGTGGTTTGCGCGAATGGCGGTGCGGCGCGCATGATCAATTTCCAGTCTCGCCTTGTCGCCGACCTCGATCGCGCCTTTCATCAGGCGGCCGAGATGCGCATGCAGCGCGCCGCCCTGCTTTTGCGTGTCCTCCACGGCGAATTCGGCGCCGTTGGCGAACTTGATCAGGCCCTTGTCGCCGGCTTGGCCGCCGCTTTCGGCGTAGAACGGCGTGCGGTCGAACACGAGCGCGCCCGCTGCGCCCTCGCGCAATTCATGCTGTTCTTCGCCGTGCGCGACAATGGCGGTGAGCGCGCCTTGGCCCTCCTCCGCGGCGTAGCCCAAAAACTCATTGCCGGTCGTACGCTCGAGAATCGAATGCCAGATCGCCGGATTGTCGCCGTCCTCGGCGCCTTGCCAGCTCTCGCGGCCTTTCTCACGCTGGCGCTCCATCGCCTTGTCGAAACCGGCCGTATCGACTTCGAGCCCGCGCCCGCGCAAAATGTCCTGTGTGAGATCGAGCGGGAAGCCGAACGTGTCATAGAGCTTGAAGGCGGTTTCGCCCGCAAGCTTCTGGCCCTTTTTCAGCGTTTCCAGTTCGTCTTCGAGCAGCCGCAAGCCGTTGCCGAGCGTACGCCGGAAGCGCTCTTCTTCTTCGTGCAGCTGCGCCTTGATCACCGGCTCGGCGCGCTTCAGCTCAGGATACGCCTCGCCCATTTCGGCAATCAGCGTCGGCGCCAGCCGGTGCATCAGCGGCGCCTTGGCGCCAAGGATATGCGCGTGCCGCATCGCGCGGCGCATGATCCGGCGCAGCACATAGCCCCGCCCCTCGTTCGACGGATTGACGCCGTCGGCGATCAAAAACGACGACGCGCGCAAATGGTCGGCGATCACGCGGTGGCTCGCGGCCTTGTCGCCCTCCGCTTTCACCCCGGTAAGCTCCACCGACGCTGCGATCAAAGTCTGGAACAGATCGATCTCGTAATTCGAATGCTTGCCCTGCAGGACGGCGGCGACGCGCTCAAGCCCGGCGCCGGTGTCGATCGAGGGCTTGGGCAGCGCCACGCGCCGTCCGTCCTCGAACTGCTCGAACTGCATGAACACGAGATTCCAG
>CALBSY010000322.1 GCA_937967725.1 uncultured Alphaproteobacteria bacterium
CGTTTCACCGTCGCCGCCTGTCGGCTCTGCCCGCCGCTCAGTCGAGAGCAGTCTGGGCTGTTGCTGGGTCTGTCCACCCTCAGGGGCCGAAGATTCGCGTCGGATCGTTTGAAGGTGGCGAAACCAGGCTGCGCTTCAACGATGTCGTGACGCTGGAGGCGTCGAACGACGAGGGCGTCGGCGGCCTGATCCGTCTGCCGCATCCGGAATTGGTGGCGTCGCTAGAAGAGGGCGACATTCTCAAGCTTGACGACGGCAAGATGCAGCTCACTATCACCGAGCGAAAAGGTGATCGACGCATGGCGCGCGTCGATTTCGGCGGTGTGCTGAAAAACCAGAAGGGCGTCAATCTCCCGACCCGGCGCATTCCGATCTCGGCCCTCACGGATAAGGACCGCGAGGATCTCGCGTACGCACTCGATCTTGGCGTCGATTATATCGCGCTATCGTTCGTGCAGCATCCTGACGACGTGCGCGAGGCGCGCGCGCTGATCGGTGAGCGCGCAGGCATCATCGCGAAGATCGAAAAACCCTCGGCATTGGCGCTGTTGGAAGAGATCGTCGAGGCCGCCGACGCGGTGATGGTGGCGCGCGGCGACCTTGGCGTGGAATTGCCGCCCGAGCAGGTGCCCATCGCACAGCGGCGCATCATTCGCACTGCGCGCGCCGCCGGCCGGCCCGTCATCGTCGCCACGCACATGCTTGAAAGCATGATCGAGGCCTCGACGCCGACGCGCGCGGAAGCCTCCGATGTCGCGACCGCCGTCTATCAGGGGGCCGACGCCGTGATGCTTTCCGCCGAAAGCGCCGTTGGGCGCCATCCGCAATCAGCCGTCGCCATCATGGACCGCATCATCCGCGCCGTGGAGGAGGATGCGGACTATTGGTCGTCCCTGCCGCGCGACATGACGCCGCCGCAGGCCACCACCGCTGACGCCATTGCGCTCTCCGCGCGCCACATCGCCGACACGTTAGGTGTCGCCGCGATCGTCGCCTATACCGCCACCGGCTCCACCGCGCTGCGCGTTGCGCGCGAGCGACCGCGCAGCATCGTTATCGGCCTGACGCCGGTGGTGGAAACGGCGCGGCGGCTGACGCTGGTGTGGGGCGTTAAGAGCGTCGTCACCGACGATGCGGCCGATGGCGAAGACATGATCGCTAAAGCCGACGCCGCGGTGCGCAAGCTTGGCGTCGCAAGCATCGATGACCGCGTCGCCGTCATCGCCGGCATTCCCTTCGGCCGGCCCGGCAAGACCAATACGATACGGTTGTTCAGGCTGGAGTAGCCGCCGCGTCAGTTGGACCTAAGAAACAGAGATGCGCGGCGCAGCCTTGTTCAGTCGCTCCGCGTTCGCCAGCGCCGCTTGCGCGATCTCGCGGAAGTGTCGCGAAACCGGATGATCCGGCTTTGTCGCCACCAACGGCGTCCCTGCGTCGCACGCTTCGCGAAGCGCCACATCGATCGGTATTTCACCGAGGAACGGCGCGCCGGTGTTCTCCGCGGTGCGGCGCGCGCCGCCATTGCCAAAAATGTGCGTGCGTGTGCCGTCGGGTGATTCGAAATAGGCCATGTTCTCGACGATGCCGAGGATCGGCGCGCGCGTCTTCTCGAACATGGCGATGCCGCGACGCACGTCCGCCAGCGCCAGCTCCTGTGGCGTCGACACGATCACCGCGCCCGCGAGCGGCACGCGCTGCACCAAGGTGAGCTGCACGTCGCCCGTGCCCGGCGGCAGATCGAGCAACAGCACGTCGAGCTCGCCCCAGGCTACGTCATCCAGCATCTGCCGCACGGCGCTCGTCGCCATCGCGCCGCGCCAGATCATGGCTGAGGCCGGATCGACCAGATAGCCGACCGACATCGTCTTCAGCCCATGCGCCTCCAGCGGCCGCAGCACTTTGTCCGGGCCCATCTCCGGCTTGCGCCCGGCGACGCCGAGCAACGTCGGTGCGGACGGTCCATACACGTCGAGGTCCAATAGGCCCGTCTTTAGCCCCAGCGCCGCGAACGCGCTGGCGAGGTTCACCGCCACGGTCGACTTGCCGACGCCACCCTTGGCGCTGGCGACAGCGATCACATACTTCACGCGCGCGATGCCGCCGGCCTTGGCTGGTTTCGCCTCATGCGCCGTCAGCACCGCGATCACGCTGGTGACGCCCTCAACGGCGCGCGCTTCCGCCTCCGCGCGGTCGCGCAGTGCGACATAGCGCTCTACCGCGTCGGCCGGCGCTTCAATCGTGAATGAGACCTTGCCGTCGTTCGCGTCGAGCCCAGAAATGCGTCCAGACGTGAACAAACCCTTGCCGGTTAGGGGGTCGTCGATCGCATCGAGGCGCTCTTGGACGCGTTCTTTGAGCAGCGCCAACCGGTTGTTCATGCTTGATCCTTTAGCACATGGGGGACATATCGGCGCGCACGGGGGCGCGGCAAGCCGCCCTCATCGCCGTCAAGAAGTGGCGTGCGCGAAACCCTCAGAACGGGCGGGGATAGATTTTCTGATGCCTTGGAACGACCAGTCGAGCGGCTCCGGAGGTCAGGGACCTTGGGGTGGTGGACCGCGCCGGCCTTGGGGCCAGCCGCCGCGTCAACCGCAAGGTCCGCAAGGCCCAGATCTTGAGGAGATGCTGCGCCAGTGGCGCGAACGCTTCCGCTTTGGCGGCGGCGGGGGTGGCGGAGGAGGCGTTGGCGGCCGCAGCCCGATTTCGCTGCCGCTGATCCTCGCCATCTTGTTGGTCGGCTGGTTGATGACCGGCATCTACTTCGTCGACGAAGGCGAGCAGGCGGTCATCACCCGGCTCGGCAGCTACGACCGTACGACGGGGCCTGGCGCGCATTGGCACGCGCCGCCGCCGTTCGAAGCGGCGCGAGTGGAAAATGTCACCGGCCAACGGACCGCCGAGATCGGCTTCGTCAGCCGCAACCAAGGCGCCGCGGCTGACAATCCCGATGAAAGTTTGATGATTACAGGCGACCGCAACATCGTCGAAATTCATTTTCGCATCTATTACAACATCAAGGATGTCGTCGACTTCGCCTTCAACGTGCGCGAACCCGACACGGCCGTACGCAATGTAGCCGAAAGCGCCATGCGTGAGGTGATCGGCCGGCGCCAGCTTGAGCCGATCATCACGACCGAACGCGGCGCGGTGGAACAGAACGTCGAAGATTTGATGCAGCAGGTGCTCGACGAGTACGAAGTGGGCGTGCAGGTGCTGCAAGTTGAGCTGCTCCGCGCCGCTGCGCCATCTGCGGTGATTGAAGCCTTCAACGATGTGGTCAACGCCGGCCAGGACGCCGAGACCGCCGTCAATAACGCCGAGCGCGAAACCGCACGCATCGTCAACGAGGCGCAGGCGTATCGCGAGCGGGTCGTTCGCGAAGCTAATGGCGAGGCGCAGCGGTTCAACGCCGTGTACGGTGAGTATCGCCAAGCGCCGCAAGTGACGCGCGATCGCCTCTACCTCGAAACCATGGAGCGCGTGTATCAGCGCGGCAATCTGATCATTCTCGATCAGCGGGGCGGCGCCGTGCCGTACCTACCGCTTGAAGGCATGATCCGCCGCAACGCGCCCGCGCAAACGGAAGGATCTCGCTGATGCCGCGCAGCAACCTCCTTCCGATTTTGATCGGCGCCATCATCCTGCTGCTGATCGTCACCAACACGCTCTTCATCGTGCGTCAGGACCGCCAGGCCATCGTGCTTCGCTTCGGCGAATACGTGAGTGCGATTAATGAGCCGGGCGCCAACGAACCGGGTCTCTATTTCAAGATCCCATTCGTCGACACCGTCATCTTCTACGATAAGCGAAATATTGGCTTGACGCTCGAAGGCCAGGCTTTCGTCGCTTCCGACCAGGAGCGGCTGATCGTCGACGCGGTCGTGCGCTGGCGCATCACCGACCCGCGCCGCTTCTATCAAAGCGCGTTGACGGAGGAGGGCGGCGCGTCACGCCTGGAAACGTTCGCCGAGTCCGCCATCCGCCGCGCTCTTGGCGGGGCGACTTCCAACGAGATTATTTCCGGGCGCCGCGCCGAACCGATGCAAGCCATCGAGGCCGACCTGAACGCCTCCGCCGCCACAGAACTCGGCGTCAACGTGGTTGATGTCCGCATTCGGCAGGCGGATTTGCCTGATGAGACGCGCGATCGCGTCTACGAGCGCATGCGGTCAGAACGTCAGCAGGTGGCAGGCCGCATCCGGGCTGAAGGCGAACGTGATGCGACCATCATCCGCGCTACGGCCCAGGAAGAGTCCGAGCGGCTTCGTGGCGAAGGCGAGGCCGAACGCGCCCGCATTTTCGCGCGCGCCTACGGCCGCGACGCCGAGTTCGCCGCGTTCTACCGCTCGATGCGCGCCTATGAGGAAGCGATTGAGCAGGGCACCCCTATCGTGGTGCCGCCCGACAGCGACTTCTTCCGCTATATGCAGCGGCGGCGAGGCCAATAGCCGACGCTTAGGCCGGCAAGTTAATGTCGCGCGTCATTGCCTTGGCGTGGCGCGCGGCTAACGTGCGAATCCGATGCGCGCCTTTTTTGCCTCCCTGGCTCTCGTCATGATCGCCTTCGCGCCCGCCGCGGCGCAAGTGCGCTATCCTGCGGACGGTTTCGCCGATCTGGCCGAACGGCTGTCGCCTGCTGTGGTGAACATCGCCACCAGCCAGCGCGTGGATGGCGTAGATGAATTGCCGCGCTTCCCGCCAGGGTCCCCGCTGGAGCGCTTCAACGACGGGCTTAGCGAGGGCGGGGCGCAGATCACATCGCTGGGCTCTGGCTTCATCATTTCGCCGGATGGCGTGGTCGTCACCAACAACCATCTTATCGAAGCTGCCGACGCAATCGAAATGATCCTGCAGAAAG
>CALBSY010000323.1 GCA_937967725.1 uncultured Alphaproteobacteria bacterium
TTCCAGCGCGGCTTTGGTCGGCTGATAGATGTCGAAGTCGAAGATCGCGAGCGAGACGAGCGTCTCAGGGTGGCGCTTCAGATATTCGCCGATCGTCTTCGAGCCATCGCCCTTTTCGAGACTGTGCTTCTTCAGGTGGCCGATCGGGTTCAGCGCTTCTTGAATTTGCAGGATGTTCGAGAGGTACGTGTCGTAGTCGGCGCTGACGGAGAAATCGCCGTCCTTGATGCGGCCGGCTTTGCCGTCCTGTTCGCTAACCCCGATGAAGCCAGCGCCGAACGTGTCGAAGCCGATGACTTTGCGGTGGCGGTTGAAGGGCTCAAAAATGCCGCGCAGCGCCGTCATCAAGGAGAGGTTCTGACCCCAGCGCACGCCGAATTCCATGATCACGCCGTGCGTGTTCAGGATCTTCTGGTAGATTTCGTAGAAAAATAGGATGCGCGAAAGGTTCTTCGAGGAAAGGTAGAGGCCGAGGTTCGGCAAAAGCTCGTCATCCGGAATTGGCGATTGCTTCAGCAGCTCGACGAACTGCTTCTGCAGGTCCTTTTCGGATTGGCTCGAAAGCACGATCGCCTCGTGCTTGTCGGTCTTTATCGTCGCCATACGGCCCGGTTCCTTTCCCACCATTCGACGGTCTGGCGCACGCCGTCGCGGATCGTCACGCGCGGGCTCCAACCCAGGATTTCGCCTGCTTTCGACACGTCAAGCGCGCGAAAGGCAAGCGATTCAGGTGCGCTTTTTCCGAATTGCAGTGCGTTTGGCTTGTGGCCGGCGGCTTCCAGCGCCCACTGCGCCAATTCGCCGACAGTTGTACGCTGGCCGCTGCCGATGTTGAAAACGTCGAACGCGATCTCATCCTTCCGGAGCGCCGCGACGGCGGCCGCGCCGAAGTCATCGGCGTAGATGACGTCCCGGGTCACGTCAGCCGCGCCCCAGATTTCGAACGGATCCATACGGTCCACAGCTTTGCGAATGAGCGCTGGGATGACGTTGGAAGTGGCCGGATCGAACTTGGCATACGGGCCAAAAACGTTGGCGAGCCGCAGCGACACGACCTGCATCCCCCCCTTCTGATGCCAAAACCACGCGGCCTTCTCACCGTAGCGCTTGGCCCAGCCGACGCCGAGATACGCCGGCGCGGGATCGTGTTTCCATTCGATGTCGTCTTCGCGGAGGTGCCCCGCGAGCTGCTGATAGACGGACGCGGTGCTCACATAGACGGTGCGCTTTACGCCATTGTCATGCAGCGCCTCGAAAAGACGGGCGTCCATGACGACATTGTCCGTGACCTGCGCCCAGGGCGCCTTAGCCGACGCAGCGGCGCCGCCGGTTATGGCGGCGGCCATGACGGCCAGGTCGCAGCCGGCGGAGGCGCGGCGGCAGTCATCCGCATCACGCAGATCCGCTTCGATGTAGCTTACGCGCGCATCCTGTTCGAATGCGCCGTCGCGCGAACGGTGCGGTACGACGACATAAACTCCGCGTGCTTCCGCCAGCAGCGCTCGCACGATCGCCGACCCGGCGAGCCCTGTGCCGCCCGCTACCAAAACGCGCCTGCCGTTAAGATCAAGCACCCCGCACCTGCCTTACCGGCTATCGCGTCGGAAACGCGTCGCCGCGACTCACCCTCTCGCGCCAATAGTCGAGCAAATCCTGCATCGTCTTCTCGAACGGAATTACCGGCTCCCATCCGGTGTGCTTCTTGAACTTGCTCGTGTCCGGCACCTGCAGATCGGCGTCGATGGGGCGCAGGCGCGCAGGATCGGTGACGACTTCGATGTCCTTGCGCGTCGAAAGCTTGAGCAAGTGGTCGAGCATGTCGCGCACGCTGCAGGAGAACGAGCCCCCAATATTGTAGTACTCGCCGGCGATCGGATTCATCGTCACCAGCATATGATAGGCCCGCACGGCGTCGCGCACGTCCGACCAAGTGCGCAGCGAATCGAGATTGCCGGTCTTCACCTTGGGCTCGATCTGACCCGCTTCGATCAGCGCGATTTGTTTGGCGAAAGTCGATTCCGCGAACACATCGCCCCGGCGCGGGCCGGTGTGCGTGAACATTCGCGTGGTCATAGCTCTGAGGCCGTACGCTTCAGCATAGTAGCGGCCGATCAGATCAGTGCCGACCTTGGAAATCGCGTACGGCGAAGCCGGATGGAACGTGCATTCCTCGTTGATCGGCAGCTTTTCCTTGGGCACGCGGCCAAACACTTCCGACGACGCGCAGACATGGATCACCGGATCGATCTCAGCCTGCCGGATCGCTTCCAGCAAACGCGCGGTGCCTTGGACATTGGTATCCAACGTATCGAGCGGCGCGCTGAAGCTGGTTTGCGGGTAAGATTGCGCAGCCAAATGAAACACGAAATCAGGCTTCGATTCCGCGATTAAGGTGTTCATTGACATCGTGTCGCGTAAATCCGCGTACGCGAGGCGCAGACGATCGTGCTTGTTAATGCGAGGCACGAGGTGGCGAATGTTGTCGAGCGGACTGCGCCAGCGGCAATGGCCGACGATGTCCCAGTCGGTGTGCTCCAGCAGATAGTCCGCCATGTGCGAACCCACCATGCCGGTCACGCCGGTGATGAGCGCGATCTGCTTAGCCATCAGTGCTTCTCGCGGCGCGCCTTAGCGGCGACGCCCTCGTCTCGGCGCGAGATGATCGGAGTGTCGATCGGCCACCACAAGCCAAGCTCCGGATCGTCCCACAGCAGCGTGAATTGGCCGGCGCGATTGTACTCAGTTGTTTGCTTGTAGTGAAACATCGCGCTCTCCGAGAGCACGACGTGGCCGTTCCCGAATTTCGGCGGGATCAGCACGGACTGCCGGTTCTTGTCGGACAGCGTGAATGACGTCCACTTGCGGTATTGCGGCGAGCTCTCGTCGTTGTTGATCACGAGCAGATAGAACTTGCCGTGCAAGCACGAAACCAGCTTCGCGGTGGACGCATCGCCATGGATGCCGCGCAGCACATGGCGACCCGACACGGAAAT
>CALBSY010000324.1 GCA_937967725.1 uncultured Alphaproteobacteria bacterium
AATGTCCCCTGCGAGGCGGGGCGGCGCGACGAGCATGCTGTCCTTGTCGCCCGCCACTTGGGCGGGGACGGCACATGGGATGCCCGACGAAGGGAGCGGGGCGGCAGCGCCGGGCACACACACGCCCACGCGCCGCACCGGCCTGCGACGAAGCGATACTGATCGCCCATTCGATTGGATCGCCGGCGGCGGCGCGGAACTGATCGCGCGCCGCGTCGGTGTTTTTGGCCACACCCACGCCAGACCGCAGGGCGATGCCATATGCCGTTTGCGCCGCGGGGTGACCGTCATCGGCTGCTCGCGCGAAGCACTCCACGGCGGCGGCCTTTTCCACCGGACCGCCGAGGCCGCGCCAGTAGAGCAGGCCGAAGTGGTAGTGGCCGACGGCGCGCTCTTCCTCTTGCAGCGCCTCTTCGAACAGGCGCCGCGCGCGGCGCCACTCGCGCCGCTCGAAAGCGTCAAGGCCGCGCGCGAGTTTAGAGGTGCGGCCGAACACGGAGCTAGACGGAAAAGCTGACGCCACAGCCGCAGCTCGACTTGGCGTTGGGATTCTTCACCTTGAACGCAGAACCAATCAGCTCCTCGACCCAGTCGACTTCCGAACCGAGCAGGAAAGGCAGCGAGACGGGATCGATAAAAACGCGCGCGCCATCGCGTTCAATTACCAGGTCGTCGGCATTAGCGGCCGGGGCGACAGCGATTTCGTATTGAAAACCCGAGCAGCCGCCGCCTTCAACCGCCACGCGAAGGCCTGCGCCATGCGGTTCGCCGGCCACCACGCTTCTAATGCGCGCAGCGGCGGCTGCGGAAAGGGCGACACCAGCCATTCGTTAACGCAATGTCCTCAGCGGTTTCTCAAGCACACAAGGTCCATATATGCTCTGAGAGCGGGCTTGAGGAGAAGGCGTTTCGTGGCCGACGGGCATAAAGCAGCCAAACGGGCGAGGGCGGTGAAGGCGGTTCCGCCGCCTGCTGCACCCCATGTTCGCCCGCCGCGCGCGCCCTACGCCACCGATCCTGCCCGTTCCCGTGGTCGGCTTCATGCCGAGCCCGAGAGTCGTACGCGCAACCCTTTCGAACGTGACAGGGATCGCATCGTGCATGCGAGCGCCTTCCGCCGGCTCAAGGGCAAGACGCAGGTTTTCGTAGCGCACGAGGGCGATCATTACCGCACGCGCCTCACCCATTCCCTCGAAGTGGCGCAGATCGCGCGCGCCGTGGCGCGGCGCATGGGCCTCGACGACGATCTGGCCGCGTGTCTGGGCATCGCGCACGATCTGGGTCATCCGCCGTTCGGGCATACCGGCGAGGACGTGCTCGACGCGTGCATGGAGGGGTACGGGGGCTTCGATCACAACGCGCAGACACTGCGCGTGCTGACCAAACTTGAGCGCAAATATCCGGCGTTCGATGGCCTGAACCTGACGTGGGAAACTTTGGAAGGCGTGGTTAAGCACAACGGACCGCTGATCCGGTACGGCGCAGACCTGGAAGATCTGCCGGTGGCGATCCAGGAGTACGTCGCGCAGCACGATCTTGAGCTGGATAGCTGGCCCGGGCTGGAAGCACAGGTCGCTGCGCACGCCGACGACATCGCCTACAACAATCACGACATCGATGACGGCCTGCGCGCCGGGCTCTTCACGCTTGAGGAGCTGCGCGAGGAAGTGCCGATGGTGGCGCGCGTTCTTGCCGCGGTGGAGAAGGATCATGGCGGCCTCGATGAATCCCGTATGGTGGCGGAGACCGTGCGGCGGTTGATCGGCGTGTGGGTCGACGATCTGGTGTGGGAGAGCGGCAACCGGATCGAAGCCGCTAATCCAAAGTGCGCCGAAGATGTGCGCGCAGCCGGCAAGCCGTTGGCGGGATTTTCAGATGCCATGAACGAGCACCAGGCGGTGCTGAGGCGCTTCCTGATGGCGCGTATGTACCGGCACTGGAAAGTCAATCGCTCCCGCAGCCACGCCAAACGCATACTGCGACAGTTGTTCGAACTCTTCCTTGCGGAGCCGGAATTGCTGCCGCCGGACTGGCAAGCGGGCGGTGACGGTGCGGGCGGCCAGAAGACCGCGCGGCGCGTCTGTGACTATATCGCCGGCATGACCGATGATTTCGCCATCGACGACCACCGGCGGTTATTCAGGCTTGAGCGCTAACGACTCCGTTACGTCTGCGGAATTATGGATTCCCCGCGCTTGGTTGCGTGACGTTAAGCGACCGTAAGCGCGGTGATGGTAAACTGAAACTTGCCGCCGCGATTCCGCCGGGGAGTTCCGATCTTGAGCACTCGCTACGATCCGCGCATGCACGCCTACGACGAACAGACCCGCCACGCCGGGATGGTCTACATCCTGATGATCGTGGTGGCTGTCGCGTTTGGCGGCTTCGTATGGCAGCTCTACAGCGACCCCGAAGTGCCGCGGATCGCGGCGCAGCCAGGCCCATACAAGGTCGCGCCGCCGCCGGAAGCGGCGAATGCGCTGGATGTCACTGAGCAAGGCGCCTTCAACGACGCGCTGGAGGGGCGCGAACGCATGGCCGCTGCGACGCCGCGTCCGGGACCGGAGACTGTGCTGCCCGAAAACGAAGTGCCAATGACCGGCCCGCCACAGCTTTCGGCCATGCCGAGCTTCACTTCCAACGGTCCGTACGTGGCGCAACTTGCGGCGCTGCAATCGGAATCCGGCGTGGATCCGGCATGGCGGCGTTACGCCTCGCGGGCGCCTGATCTTTTCGCTCAGGCGCGGTTGGACGTCGAGCGCGCCGATCTTGGCCAGCGCGGCGTCTATTATCGCATCCGCGCGGGCTATTTCGTCGATCGCGCCAACGCGACGCGGTTCTGTGAGCGCATCCGGCAAATGGGGCAGGACTGCATCGTAGCGGCGCGCTAAGAGGCGGACCTATGAGTCCGTTCCTCTCCTGCGCGCTGGGTTTGCGCCAACCTCGACTCGATGCGGAGACGCGCGCCTTTTTTCGTGACGTCCGGCCTTGGGCCTTCATCCTGTTTCGCGAGGCGTGCGTTTCGCGCGAGCAGGTACGCGCGTTGTGTGCCGAGCTGCGCGACGCCGCGGGCCACGACGCTGTGATCTGGATCGATCAAGAAGGCGGGCGCGTCGCGCGGCTAACGCCTCCGGGGTGGCCGACCGGGCCGGCCTGCGCGGCGTACGGCGCTGTTTTCGCGCAGGACAAGGAGCGCGGCCTGGAAGCGGCTTTTCTTGGTCATCGTTTAATTGCGCACGAACTCAAGTCGATCGGCGTCGACGCTGATTTTGCGCCGGTGCTGGATGTGCCCGTGGCCGGCAGCGACAAGATCGTCGGTGACCGCGCGTTCTCGGATAACCCCAAAATCGGCGCGCTGCTCGGGCGCGCCGCACTGGAAGGACTACACGGTGGCGGCGTCGCAGGCTGCATCAAACACGCGCCTGGCCACGGCCGCGCCCAGGCCGATAGCCACCTCGCGCTCCCGCGCGTGACCGCGAGCGAGGAGGACCTCGCTGCGGATGTTTTCCCCTTCGCGGCGCTAGCGGATGCGGAGGCGATGATGACGGCCCATATCGTCTATGACGCATTGGACCCGGATCGGCCCGCCACCTGCTCAGCCGCCGTGATTGATCAGGTCATCCGCGGACGCATCGGCTTTCAGGGGCTGCTGATGAGCGACGATCTCGACATGAAGGCGCTGCAATTCGCGCTCAATGGCGGGCTGGCCATACGCGCGGAAGCGGCGCTGAAGGCAGGCTGCGAGGTTGTGCTGCAGGGTAGCGGCGTGCTGAAGGATATGCAGGAAACGGCTAAGGGCTGTGTGGCGCTCGAAGGTTTGCCGCTGGTGCGCGCCCGCGCCGTGGAGAGTTTCGCCAAGCGCCCGGCCAAGGATTTTGATGCGGACGCCGGCTGGGCGCGGTTCAAGCAATTGATGGCATGAGCGACGACGTAGAAGACACTCTCGACCTCGACGTCAGCGCTGCTGAGGAAGCGGAGGGCGGCGAGGCGCTGCAGCTTGCGCTCGATGTGTTCGAGGGGCCGCTTCACCTGCTGCTCGAACTGGCGCGCGCGCGCAAAATCGACGTGGCGAAAGTGTCGGTCGGCGAAATCGCCGATCAGTATATCGCGTTCATCGCCGAAGCGCGCACGGCCAACATGGAGATCGCTGGCGATTATCTGGTGATGGCGGCGTGGCTGGCGCTACTGAAGTCGCGGCTGCTCATTCCGAAACCCGACCTGGCGGAGGACGATCCCGATCCGCAGCACCTAGAGGCGGCGCTCCGGCGCAAATTGATGAACCTCGCGCTGGCGCGCGCGGCGGCGAAGCGGCTCGATGAAGTGCCGCAGCTTGGACGCGACGTTTTCCTGAATGGCCAGCCGCAGCGCACCGTTCTCACCAAACACACGGTTTGGCGCGCTGATCTCTACGAGCTGTTGAACGCCTATTGCGCCGAACGCACCAAAAGCGTGCGCAAGCGCGCTTACCGCGCCACCGTCCGCCGGGCGTTTCCGCTGGAAAGCGCGCGCAAGAAGCTCGAACAGGCGCTGGCGAAGCTGGAGGAGTGGCGCGCCATCGATGCGGTGACGCCCACGAGCGAGAGCGGTCCTGACGCGCCGCCGCGTGAGAGTTATTTGGCCTCCACTTTTGGCGCGGCGCTGGAGCTCGCGCGTGAAGGGAAGATGGAGCTGCGGCAGGCGGACGCGTTCGCGCCGCTGTTCGTTCGCGCCCGTCCGGTCCAAAGTGAGGCGCAATGACAGCGCCCGACGGCCGCCCCCCGCTCGAAGATGCGATGCGCCGCATTGAGGATGCGTTCGCCGACGGCGAACGCCCGCGCGGCGCGCCCTCTGCCGAGGCGATCCGGGCCGCCGAGGCGCTTTTATTCGCAGGCGGCGAGCCGGTCACGGCAAGGCAGCTGACCGAAAAGCTGGGGCCGGATGTGGATGTCGCGGCCGTACTGATGTGGCTCAAGGCAGACTACGCCGGGCGCGGCGTGGAACTGGTAGAGACCGGCGCGGGCTGGCGTTTCCAGTCCGCTCCCGATCTGGCTGGCCTGTTTAGCGAGGAGCGGGAGGCGCCGCGGAAGCTGCCGCGCGCCGCAATGGAAACTTTAGCGGTAATTGCGTACCATCAACCGGTCACGCGGGCCGAGATCGAGGATATCCGGGGCGTTTCGCTGTCGCGCGGCTCGATGGAGCTTTTGCTGGAGATCGGCTGGATTCGGCCGCGAGGCCGCCGGCGCACGCCGGGCCGGCCGCTGACCTTCGGCACGACGGACGCATTCCTCAGTCACTTCGGCCTGGCTTCGCTTGACGCTCTTCCAGGCAAGGACGATTTGAAGGGTTTGGGGCTGCTCGACCCCCGCGCCGCGGCGCAACTGGACGTGCCGCGCCCGAGCGAGGATGCCGATCCGGACGAAGACCCGCTGTCGGAAGGTGACGACGCGGCAAGCTTTTTCGTGGATCATATGGAAAAGGACGAGTAAGCGCCCGCGCGCCCCGTCCGCTAAAGGAGTTCTCGATGCATTTTCCAGGGCTGATACCGCTCCTGATCGTCTTGGCGCTGGCGTTGCTGTTGTTCGCGCGCCCCGGCCGCATCTCCGGTCTGATGGAGGATTTGGGCAAGGGCATCCGCGGCTTCCGCAAGGGCCTGTCCGATCCGCAGGAGACGCCGCCGGAAGATCCGCCGCGCCAAGTGCGTGATCAATCCACGCAACGCGAAACGGACAGCGCGCAAAACTAAGCGCGCGATTGACACGCGATGCTTCCCAGCCTCGGCTTCAACGAGATCATCATTCTCGGCGTCCTGGCCCTCATCGTGGTCGGGCCGAAGGATTTGCCGTTGCTGTTCCGCAAGCTGGGGCGATGGACGGCGAAGTTGCGGGGTATGGCGCAGGAATTCCGCACCGGCTTCGACGAACTGGCGCGGCAAGCCGAACTCGATGAGCTGAAGCGGGAAGTCGAGGCGCTGCGCAAGACGACGAACCTGCGCGAGCTCGGGACCGAACTCTCGAAGCCGCTGCCGACACTCGAGGACTACGCCGGAATCAAGTCGCCGCCCAAGCCGGCGCCAAAGTTGGAAACGCCGGAGGGCGAGGCGCCTGCGGAAGCGCGGGCGGACGCGGATAGGCCTGAGCCGGCGCAGAACGCTGATGATGCGCCCGACGCGCCGAGTGCGCGTCCAGTGGCGCGGAGCGCGCCGTGACAGACGTGGCGCAGAACGACCCCTACGCTGAAGATGACGCCGAAATAGAGGCTTCGCGCGCCCCGCTGCTCGATCATCTGAAGGAATTGCGCAACAGGCTGGTGACGTCGATCGTCGCCATCGTGATCGGCTTCATCGTTTGCTTCATCTTCGTGACGCCGCTCTTCATGTTTCTCGCGCATCCGTTCCAGACCGCGATGGCGCGCGCAAACCCTGAGAGCGTTGGCGAGACCATAGAACTGATCAACACCGGGGCGTTCGGCTTCTTCTCGGTGAAGATGCAGATTGCGCTCTTTGGCGGCATCGTATTGGCGTTCCCGATTCTGGCTTGGCAGACCTATGCGTTCATTGCGCCGGGCTTGTACAAGCGTGAGCGCACCGCCGCCGCGCCGTTTATGGTGGCGGCGCCAATCATGTTCCTGCTCGGCGCGGCGTTTGTGTTCTACGTGGCGATGCCGTTCGCGCTCTATTTCGCTTTGGGGCAGCAGGTCACCGAAGGGCCGATTCAAGTCACCTATCTGCCGAAAGTCGAAGAATATATGGGGCTGGTGACGACGCTGGTGCTGGCGTTCGGGCTTATGTTCCAACTGCCGGTCGTGCTTTCTTTGCTGGGCAAGGTCGGCGTGGTTTCCGCCTCGCTGCTGCGGAAGGGCCGGCGCTACGCCATCGTCGGCATCGCCGGTTTCTCAGCGCTCGTGACGCCCAACGACGTCATCTCCATGTTCGTGATGGCTGTGCCGGTTTATGGGCTCTACGAGCTATCCATCTGGCTGGTGGCCGCGATGGAGCGCTCGCGCGCCAAGCAGGAAGCAACTGAAGTGGTTGCTCCGCCCGCCCCGTAGCGTATCGCCGCTCGTTCCGCTAAGCGGGGCGTGAACGGAAGCGATTCATGCACGACATCAGAGCCCTTCGCGACGACCCCGCCCGCTATGACGCCGCCTGGGCGCGGCGTGGTTTGTCCGCTCACGCCAAAAAGATTGTGGATTTTGATGTCAAGCTGCGCGCGGCGTCGACCGCGAAGCAAGAGGCGGAAGCGCAGCGCAACGCGGCCTCGAAGGCGATCGGACAAGCCAAGGCGCAAAAAAACGATGCGGAAGCGGACCGTCTGATTGAACAGGTAGCCGCGCTGAAGCTTCGTATCGAAGAGCAGGGCGCTGCGGAGGCGAAGTGGCAAGCCGCGCGGGACGAATTGCTAGCGGAATTGCCGAACCTGCCCGCGCCCGACGTGCCCGACGGCGCTGACGAGGACGCGAACGTGGAAGTGCGCCGCTGGTACATGCAGTCGGGCGCCAACCCGCCGGCGCTCGATCTCACCGCCGATCATGTGAGCCTCGGCGAAGCGCTGGGCATGATGGATTTTGAGAGCGCGGCACGACTATCGGGCGCGCGCTTCGTGGTGCTGCGCAACCAATTGGCGCGGCTTGAGCGGGCCCTCGCCGCGTTCATGCTCGATCTGCACACAGGTGAGTACGGCTACACGGAAGTAAACCCGCCGCTGCTCGTCAAGGATCACGTCATGTTCGGCACTGGGCAGCTGCCGAAGTTCGTCGACGATCAGTTCACGGCGGCGCGAACCGTGAGCCGGCAGGAACTGCTCAACCAGGCGCTGGAACGGTTCGACGACGAATTTGAGAAGCGCGCAGGCAAGGTGAAACCAACCGAGTTGCTCAACGAATTGCTGGACAGAGCGCCGACGCGCGAGGATTTCTGGCTCATACCGACCGCGGAAGTGGCGCTCACCAACCTGGTGCGGGAACAGATTCTCGCGGAAGATTCGCTGCCGATGCGCATGACGGCGGACACGCCTTGCTTCCGCGCCGAAGCTGGCGCGGCCGGGCGAGACACGCGCGGCATGATCCGCATGCACCAGTTCCGCAAGGTAGAGCTTGTCTCGATCACCACGCCGGACGAGAGCCATGACGAGCATGAACGCATGGTGTCATGCGCGGAGGAAGTGCTGCGGCGGTTGGAGCTGCCGTACCGCGTCATGTTGTTGTGCAGCGGCGACATGGGGTTTGCCGCGAAGAAAACCTACGATCTAGAGGTCTGGCTGCCGAGCCAGGGCAAGTATCGCGAAATCAGCTCATGCTCCAATTGCGGAGACTTCCAAGCTCGCCGTATGAACGCGCGCTTCCGTAACAAGGAGGGTAAGACCGAGTTCGTGCATACGCTGAACGGCTCGGGGCTGGCGGTTGGGCGCACGCTGGTGGCGGTGCTGGAAAACTATCAGCAAGCGGACGGTGCGATCGCCGTACCGAAAGCGCTGCAACCCTATATGGGCGGTCTGGAAGCAATTTCGAAGCCAGCCTAACGCAGGATACGCAGCAATTCCTCACCGCTCGTGGTTTCAGGCAGCGCGTGCAGATCGGCTCTTGCGTCGAGCGCGACGCTCAGCAGCGCATGGAAGATGCGGCGTGGAAGCGTCTGTGCGCCGAACTGTTCGAGATGTGGCGTAACGAATTGCGCATCGAGCAGCTTGAATCCCCCATGGCGTAAGCGCGCGGCAAGATGCACGAGCGCGGCCTTGCTGGCGTCGGTCGCGCGCGAAAACATGCTTTCGCCGAAGAAGGCGCCGCCGATCGCCACACCATAGAGGCCGCCCGCCAGCGCGCCGTCGACGCGCGCTTCAATACTGTGCGCCAGTCCGCGGCGGTGCATTTCGACATAAAGCGTGCGGATATCGGGATTGATCCAGGTGTCCTCGCGGTCGGGCCCGGGCGCAGCGCAGCCATCGAGCACGGCTTCAAACGCGCGGTCGATGGTGAAGCTGAAGCGTCCCGCGCGCAGCGTACGCGCCAGCCGCCGCGGCACGTGAAATTTGTCCAATGGGAACACACAGCGCCATTCCGGATCGACGATGAAGAAGCCTTCATCCTCGCGACTCTCGGCCATCGGGAACACGCCGCGCCGGTAGCAGGCCACGAGATCGTCGGGCGTGAACGGCTTCATGCTCTGGAGTTTGCCAGAAGCGAGGCGCGCGGCCTAGCGCGCCGAGCGGTGCGAGTCGGGCGCCATGCCGCTATCCTTGCCAGCCTCCTGGCGTCGGTGCTCAATCCAAATGTCGATCGGGTGGAGTAAGATCAACACCACAAGCGTCAGGCCGACGCCCACTGCCACGACGCGCCAAGATGCCAGTGCGCACGCGATGCCGAGCGCCGCCGTGACCCAGACCGTGGCCGCTGTGGTCAGTCCTCCACCGACCCCCCTAGCGCGATAGCGCAGCACGGCGCCGGCGCCGAGAAAGCCGATCCCGGTCATCACTCCCTCGACCACGCCTTGAACGACGCGGCTGATCGCTTCGGGGTGGCCGTCCAAAACCCGCAGATGAACGGTAGTGATGCAAACGAGCGCCGCCCCCAGCGCCACCAACGCCAGTGTTCGCACGCCGACCGGCTTGCCTCGCCACTCGCGGTCCAGTCCGATCACCGCGCCCACGACTACCGCCGCAATGAGCCGTAGCCCCAGGTCGGCAAGATCGATGCTCGGATTGAGGGGGGCTACCGGATCCATGGGCGAAAAACAGCGCCGGCGCCGGCGCCGTTCCCTACCGCAGCGAAATCCCGCTTGACGAAGGGGTGACGACATATATAACCGAAAAGAGATATAACTAAACGGCGATATACATGGACCTCAATGCCACCTTCTCGGCGCTATCCGATCCCACCCGGCGGGCGATTCTCGCCCGGCTGGCCGAGGGGCAGGCGTCGGTGATGGAATTGGCCGCGCCGTTCGAGTTGAGCCAGCCGGCGATCTCCAAGCACCTGCGCGTGCTGGAGAATGCGGGGCTCATCCGCACAGGACGCGCTGGACAACAACGTCCGTGCCGGATCGAAGCAG
>CALBSY010000325.1 GCA_937967725.1 uncultured Alphaproteobacteria bacterium
TCAATTCATGGATGCGGCCCAGCGCATGGCTGAGGCCGTGCACGGCGCCGAGACCCTTGGCGAACGCCAGCGCGCCCTCGAATGAGCCCATCATCATCTGCCAGCGCGCGTCGCGGTCCGATCCGTCCCTCACTGCGCGTTCGAGCCACTTGCCGATGCGTTCAGCGCCGTCGACGCCAATGGCTTCCGCTGGCGGATGCACGACCGGGGTCAGCACCGCTTCAATGCAGTGCGTCATCGCGTCCATGCCGGTGGCGGCGGTGAGCAGAGGCGGCAGGCCGAGCGTCAGTTCCGGATCGCAAACCGCCGCGGCCGGCACGAGATGGCTGGAGACGAATGTCTCCTTCATGCCGTTGTCGAGAATGACGACTGCGCCGGGCGAGAGTTCGCTGGCGGTGCCCGCGGTTGTCGGCACGGCCACCAGCGGCGGGATCTTGCCGATGAACTTCATGCCGCGCTTGGAGCCGCCGAGCCGCTCGAACGGGCCCTCATGCGTCACCATGAGGCCCATGGCCTTGGCCAAATCCATTGAAGAGCCGCCGCCGAACGCCACGATCCCATCAGCGCTGGCGGCGCGGTAAGCGTCGGCGGCTTTCGCTGAAGCGGATTCGGTTGGGTTGGCTGGGGTGTCGGTGAAGGCCCCCGCCGGCGGTTCGGCCAGGGCGGCCGTTAGCTTGTCGAGCAGGCCATTGGCCTTCAGGCCAGGATCGGTCACGACAAACGGCCGCGCCACGCCGAGCCCCTTCAGCACCTTCGGCAGTTGCGCCAGCGCGCCGAAATCGAACGTGCATTGGGTGAGATAATTCATTTGGGCCATGGCTCGTGCTCCGTCGGTTCCGGCATAGCGGCTCGGCTCGTCATTGTCGAAACAACAGGCCGCCGCATTTTCGCTGCCGTCGCGGCGCCCGGTAGTGGACTTGCCGCGAACCCTGGCTAGTCTCCGCGCCCATGACAGATACCGTTCTCGAAATATCCAATCTCGCCGTCACCTTCGACACGCCGGACGGCGATGTGGAGGCGGTCAAGGGCGTGTCGCTCACGATCAACAAAGGCGAGTGTCTCGGCGTCGTGGGTGAGAGCGGCTCGGGCAAGAGCCAGACATTCCTTTCTGCGTTCGGGCTTACCTCGGACAACGCCAAAGTCTCGGGCTCGGTGAAGTTCCAGGGCCGCGAAGTGCTGGGCATGCGCCGCAAGGAGCTCGACGCCTTTCGCGGACGGCATGTGGCGTTCGTGTTTCAGGATCCGCTGACAGCCCTGACGCCGCATATGACCGTGCAGGCGCAAATGGGCGAGGTGTTGGCGCACCACTTTCAAATCACCGGCGCTCCGGCGCGCGAGCGCGCGATCGAGTGGCTCGAGCGGGTGCGCATTCCGGAAGCGGCGCGCAGACTGTCGCAATATCCGCACGAACTTTCGGGCGGCATGCGCCAGCGTGTGATGATCGCCATGGCGATGATGGCCGAGCCGGCGCTGCTCGTAGCAGACGAACCGACCACGGCATTGGATGCAACCGTGCAAGCGCAGGTGCTCGACCTGATCGAGGACCTGCGCAAGGATACGCATGCGGCGGTAGCGCTGATCACCCACGACATGGGCGTGATCGCGCGCATGGCGCAGCGTGTGGCGGTGATGCGGCGCGGCGAGATCGTAGAGACCGGCACAGTCGATGAAATCTACTCCGCGCCGAAGGCGGACTACACGCGCATGCTCTTGCAAGCAGTGCCGCACATCGACGGCGAGCGCGCGCATCAACTGGCGCCGGTCGATCCCGGCGCGCCGATCCTCAAGGTCGATGACGTGCGCGTTCAGTTTCCGGTGAAGGTAAAGGAAGAAAACCGCATCTTCCCGAAGACCAAGCAATTGCGCGCTGTTGATGGCGTAAGCTTCTCTTTGCGAGCCGGCGAAACGCTGGGCATCGTCGGCGAAAGCGGCTGCGGCAAGTCCACGCTTGCCCGCGCGGTTGTGCAGTTGCTGCCGCGCAACGCCGGTAGCGTGACCTTCCTTGGCCGCAATCTGGTGCCGAGCGAGAAGGAAGCGATCCGCAAGGCGCGGCAGGACTTGCAGATCGTGTTCCAGGACCCGCTGGCCAGTCTCGATCCGCGCATGACGCTAGGCAATTCCATCGCTGAGCCGCTGCTGGCGTTCGAGCCCTTGCTTGACCGCGCGCAACGCGAGGAGCGCGTGAAGGAAATTATGAAACAAGTCGGGCTCGATCCCGAACTGATCAATCGCTACCCGCACGAACTCTCCGGCGGACAGAACCAACGCGTTGGCGTCGCTCGGGCGATGATTCTAAAGCCCAAGCTGGTTGTCTGCGACGAAGCCGTGTCGGCGCTCGACGTTTCGATCCAGGCGCAGATCATGAAGCTGCTGATCGATCTGCAGCGCGAGTTCCACACCTCGATGCTGTTCATCAGTCACGACCTCGCCGTGGTGCGTGAGATCAGCCACAACGTGCTCGTGCTCTATCTGGGGCGCGCGGTCGAATACGGGCCGAGCGAGACCATCCTTACCGATCCGCGCCACCCCTAC
>CALBSY010000326.1 GCA_937967725.1 uncultured Alphaproteobacteria bacterium
TGATCCGGCGCGCTTGCTGCTCCCGAGCGCGCTCGCGGGCGGCGCCATTCTGGTTGGCGCCGACATTTGTGTGCGCTTGTTGCCTACCGATACGGAACTGAAACTCGGCGTCGCGGCCGCGCTAATCGGCGGGCCGGTGTTCGCGCTGATCGCTGCGCGGCTGGCTTCGCGCGGAGGCGAGGGATGAGCGTGCTGCTCGAAACCGTCGGCGTCGGCGTACTGCTTGGCGGCAACATCGCTGTCGCGGAGGTATCGCTGACGATCAGCCGCGGCGAGATTGTTGCGCTGCTGGGGCCGAACGGCGCTGGCAAGACCACGCTCATGCGGGCCGCGCTCGGCCTTACGCCGGCTGAGTTCGGCACAGTGCGGCTTGACGGGGCCGATCCAATGCTGCTTTCCGCGCGGCAGCGGGCTCTACGCGCAGCCTATCTGCCCCAGCGGCCGCAATCGATCTGGCCCGTTAGCGTCGAGCGGTTGGTTGCGCTCGGCCGCTATGCGCACGGCGCCGCGCCGGATCGTCTCGGCCCGCGCGATCAAGCCGCGGTCGACGCCGCGCTGGAAGCTTGCAGTTTGACGGCGCTTCGTTCGCGCCGCATGGACCGCATTTCCGGCGGTGAGAAAGCACGCGCGCATCTCGCGCGGGCGCTGGCGCAGCAGGCTCCGTTGTTGGTGTTGGATGAACCCACGGCGGGCCTCGATCCAGCGCAGGCGTTGGCCGTGGCGGACATTTTACGCAAGCACGCAGCCGGCGCCGGCGCCGTGCTGTTTTCTACCCACGACATCACGCTGGCCGCGCGCGTTGCACAGCGTGTGCTCTTGCTGTGCGAAGGGCGCGTGGTCAGCCAAGGCGCCCCCGAACAGGCGATCACCGCCGATGCTTTGCGCGCCGCCTACGGGCGGGAAGGGCGTTTGCAGAAGGCCGGCGACCAGACCGTCGCCGTATTCGAGTAGTCAGAACTTGAAGACGCCGGCCTGGATTTGCCGATAGAGGTCCGGCGTAATGGGTTGGTATGCCGCCGTCTCGGGGTTTTCAAAGTAGAGCGCGTGTTCGATTTTGGCGGGATCGAAGCCGTCGCGCACCAGATCGATTTTGCGGTACTTGAACGTTCCCGTCGTTTCCTGGGCCGGCTGAATGCGCACGAAGATCGGGCGGGCATAGCTCGGCAGTTCGCGGTCGAGATAGGCGCGCAAGCCGGCGATGTCGAAGCCGGTCTCCGGCGTGATGGCGACCATGCCGGCGCGGCCGTCGAGGCTTTCGACTTTCACGCCATAGACATTGGCTTCCGCGACCCCGGGATAGCGCGAAACCGCTTCGGCAACCTCGGTGGTGGAGACGTTTTCGCCTTTCCAGCGGAAGGTGTCGCCGATGCGGTCGACAAAATAGAAATAGCCTTCCCCATCCTGCCGCATCAGATCGCCGGTGCGAAACCAGGCGTCGCCGCGCTCGAACACGTCGTGCAGAATTTTGCGGTCGGACGCGGCGCGGTCGGCGTAGCCCGTGTACTGATGGCGCGCATCGTCCTTGATTAAGCCTACCGCCTCGCCGGCTTCGCCGGTCTCCGTCTCCACACATAAGCCTTCGGCGTTGCGCACCGGCAGCTCGGCTTCGATGTCGAACTTCACCAGGCGCACCGAAAAGTTGCCGCGCAGATAGCTGGGCACGCGCCCGATCGCGCCGGGCTTGGCGTCGAAATTGAACATCGACACATTGCCTTCGCTCGAACCGTAGAATTCGAGAATGTCGCCGATGCCGAACCGCTGCTGGAAATCGGTCCAGACTTCGGGCCTGAGCCCGTTGCCGAACGCCAGCCGCAGATTGTGTGCGCGCTCCTTCGGATGCGCTGGCGCGTTCAGGAGGTAACGGCAGAGTTCGCCGATATAGACGAAGATCGTGCAGCCATGATCCGAAACGTCGTCCCAGAAATGGCTGACGGAGAATTTCTCGCGCAGCACCAGCGTCGCGCCACGCAAGAGCGCGGCGCCCACGGCGCAAAGGCCGCCGGTGGAGTGATAGAGCGGCAGGGCGCAATAGAGCTTGTCTTCGGCCCCGGCGTTGGTCGCCCCGGCGAAGGCGCGCATATAGAGCTGCGCGCGGGTGTGGGTGATCTTGGCGGCCTTCGGCATGCCGGTGGTGCCGGAAGTGTAGATATAGAGTGCGACTTCGCGCGCCTTGATGCCGGCGCGCCTTGAACGCGGCGGGCGTTCGGGCGCGAGTTTCGGCTGGTGCAGATCGAGATAGTCGTGCTCGCCCTCCAGCGCATCGATCGACCAGAGCGTCAGCGGGCGGGGCAGGCTAGCCCGGATGGTTTTGAACGCTTCGAGCGTTTCGCGATCGGCGATGACGTGATCGGCGTCCGAGATCGAAACGCAATGAGCGAGCGCGGCGCCGCTCAGATTATTGTTGATCAGCGCGGTGGCGACGCCGATTTTCGCCAGCCCCATCCAGGCCGGGACGTATTCGGCGCGATTGGGCAGCAGCAGCGCGACGGTTTCGCCGCGCTTCAGGCCTTGGGCTTCGCCCCAAGCCGCGAA
>CALBSY010000327.1 GCA_937967725.1 uncultured Alphaproteobacteria bacterium
TGGGCCACGGCGCACAACGACAACAACATCACGCCCGGCTCGCCCACCGCCGCGCGCGTCACCCTGCGCGCCCGCTTCTAAGCGCCGCCGCGTCAGCCACGATCCACACGGCATTGGAAGCAGCCGAACTTCGAGCGGATGTGGACATAGGCGACACTCGCATCGCCGAGGATGTCTTCGCACGCGCTCGCGAGCGCGCTCCCGCTCACGATCTGGCCGGTCTCGTAGCGAATGCGGTTATCGGCGCCGTAGCCGCGAACCGCCGCCGGATCGAGCCCAACGAACCAGCTTGGCAGCGCCTCGGAATCGTAGCGCGGGCACGCATCGTGGTGCAGAAAGATCGGGCCGGTTTCGCTGTAGGGCTGCGGCGATCCGGCGAACGGCCGATAGGCCAGCAC
Organism: uncultured Alphaproteobacteria bacterium; assembly: GCA_937967725.1. Classification (GTDB taxonomy): domain Bacteria; phylum Pseudomonadota; class Alphaproteobacteria; order Caulobacterales; family Aquidulcibacteraceae; genus Vitreimonas. The sequence goes on from CALBSY010000327.1 coordinate 399, forward strand.
CATCTTGTTCTCACCTTCCGCGATAATGCCCAGGCAATGGCGGCAGGGACTGCGCCCGCCTTCCACGCGTTCGATCAAAGGCGCTTGGCCATGCGCATCGGGGCCGCCCCGGCGCAGGCGTTCGTGTTCTTCAGTCGGGATGCCGCGTACGCGCAATCGCATTTTGTTTCCTTCGCTGCTGTGAGCGGAAACAAGCACGCGCATAGCCCTGGCGCTGGCCGGTTTCGGACGTGGCGCTGAATTTTAGCGAGCGCGCCGTTACTGTCCGCGCCGCAGCACCGCGATGATGAGCGCGGCCATCGCAACAGACTGAAGCACCGCGCCCGCGAGGTGCGAATTCTCCCCTTGATCGCGCTTCCCGTCCCAGTCCGCGGGCTGCGTGGTCCAATTCTCGGTTGCTTGATTGGCCGGGAACGTGAACAGCCAGAAGATCACTTGTCCCGCGATCACGCTGGCGAAGGCGATCAGCGTCGGCGTGAGAACGCGCTTGTCGGACCAATGGATAATCGTGACCGCCAGCAAGCCCGTGAACTCCACCGAGATCAGCCACGCCACGTTGGCCCAGCCGTCATACACGCGCTGCATGGCGAAATACTCGTCACCCGAGGCGCCGATCTTGTTCGGCAGAGAGAGAGCATGCGCCAACGTCGGGCCTAACATCATCGCGGCGGCGAGCAGAGCCACGAAGAAGGCGATATTCGAGCCGCGCGCGTGGGCGCGCTGGCGCGGACGAGCGTCGGTGGACATGCTTGTCGAACCAGCGTTCCCACGACCGGTTCCGCCTTAGCCCGCAGAACTCGGCCCGCCCTTTGCCGCATCCTGCACACGGTGCATAAGGGCGCCATGGCCAAACCCGCTTTGCTCGTCCACCCGCCGCTCGGCATGTTCGAAGCCCGCCTCGCCGATTACGACGTCGTGCACTGGCCCACCGACCGCCAAGATGTGCGCGCCGCGGTGACGATCGGTTCGGTGGGCGTCAGCAACGACATGATCGACGCGCTGCCAGAGCTTGGCGCGATCATCTGTTTTGGCGTCGGCGTGGACGGCGTCGATCTCGACTACGCCCGCGAACGCGGCATCGCCGTCACGCACGGGCGTGAGATCAACAATGAAGACGTCGCCGATGTCGCGTTCGGGCTGATCATCGCGACGGTGCGCGGCTTCAGCGAAGCCGAACGCGTGCTGCGGGAAGACCGTTGGACGCCTCCGCTCGCCATCGCGCCCCGGCCGCGCCTGTATGGACGCAAGCTCGGAATCGTCGGCATGGGCGCGATCGGTCAGGCCATCGCGCGCCGGGCGCAGGGCTTTGGCATGGACATCAAGTGGAACGGTCCGCGCGCGAAGCCGGACATCGCGCAAGCATACGAGCCCGATCTGACCAAGCTTGCGGCGTGGGCCGATATTCTCGCGGTCGCCGCGCGCGGGGACCAACCGGGCCTCATCGACGCCGGCGTCATCGCCGCGCTCGGCGAACAAGGCTATCTCGTCAATATCTCGCGCGGCAGCGTCGTTGACGAAGACGCGCTGATCGCGGCGCTCAAGACTGGCGCGGTGGCGGGCGCGGGTCTGGACGTGTTCGCGCAGGAACCCACGCCGGCGCAGCGCTGGGCCGACGTGCCGAACGTGACCCTGTTGCCGCACATCGGCGGCGCCTCGCGCGAAGCGCTCTTTGCCGGCTCCCAGAACGTGTTGGAGAACCTCCGCCGTTTCCATGCCGGGGAAGCGCTGCTTACGCCGGTCCCAGAATAGCCGTTACATTTAATTTTATCGCCACTAACACGAAAGTCTTGCGCGCCGCCAATTTCATGCTAATTAGACTTGCATGAAATCCAGCGCCGCCCCCAAGCGCCGATACCGCCAGAGCGCGCGCGCCGAAGCCGCCGAACAGACCGCGCAACGCATCCTGGATGCGTTCAAGGCGCGCATCGCCGACGATTGGTACGACCAGATTACGCTGGAGCAGATCGCGCGCGAGGCGGACGTCACGGTGCCGACGATCCTCCGCCGCTTCGGCAGCAAGGAAAAACTGATGGAAGAGGCTTTCGTCGGCCTGTCCGACGAAATTCTGCAGCGGCGCGCGGTGACGCCCGGCGACAGCGCCGGCGTGGCGCGCGTGATCGTCGACGATTATGAGGCCGTCGGCGACCTGGTGATGCGCGCACTCGCACAGGAGGAACGCCACCCCGCGATAAAGGCCATCAACGATCACGGACGGCGCTTTCACCGCAGCTGGGTCGAGACGGCGTTCGCACCTCAGCTCAAAGGTCTAGCCCCCGCCGACCGGCGCCACCGGCTCGACGCATTGGTGGCGGCTACCGACCTCTACGTCTGGAAACTCGTGCGCCGCGACATGGGCCGTTCGGCTCAGCACGTGCGCGCCGTCATGCTTCAACTCATTGCAGGCGCGCTGGGCGCGACCGAAGGAGACAGAAAGTGAGTAACAAATTCCTGCTTGCCACATTTGAGGGCGGCGGCTCGGTCACGCCGATGCTGGGGCTGGCGCGAAAGCTGGTACAGCGCGGCCACCATGTTCGCGTCATGAGCGATGCATGTAATCGGCCGGAAGCGGAGGCGGCTGGCGCCGTTTTCGTCGCGTGGAAACGTGCGCCAAGCAAGCCGGCGCGCGCACGCGAATTCGACACCTGGGACGATTGGAGCCAAGAAAATCCAGCCGATGGGTTCGCTAATCTGATGGAGAACGTTTTGGCGGGACCCGCCCTCGCCTTCGCCGAAGACGTCATCGAAGAATTGCAGGCCGAGCCCGCCGATCTTGTCGTCTCCTCGGAGATGCTGTTCGGCGTGCCGCTCGCCTGTGAAGCGCTCGGCCAGAAACTGGCGCTGATGGCGATGAACATCCCGCTCTTCCCGATGCCAGGCTTCATTCCGTTGGGTCCAGGCCTTGCCCCGCCGCGCACCGACGCAGAGCGCGCGATGCACGCGGAAATCACCGCTGGCATCGTCGCAATGATCGACGCCAGTTTGCCGGCCTTCAATGCCGCGCGCGCCAAGCTTGGCCTGGCGCCGCTCGCGCACATGACAGAACAGCACGGCGCCGCCGAAGTCATGCTGCTGGCCACCAGCCGGGCGTTCGACTTCGCCCCAGACGTGTTGCCGCCCAAGGTGAGTTATGTTGGCCCACAGCTCGACGAACCGGCGTGGACCCAGCCATGGACATCGCCGTTCGGCGCCAAGGACGTTCGCCCGCTTGCCCTGGTCTCGTTCTCGACGACGTTTCAGGATCATGCCGGCGTGCTGCAAAACGTCATCGACGCAATCTCCAGCCTCCCGATGAAAGCGGTGGTGACGACCGGCGGCGGCATCCGCCCCGATGAAGTGCGCGCCGCCGAAAACGTCGCCGTGATGGAAAGCGCGCCACACAACGCGATTTTGCGTGAAGCAGCGCTGGCGGTCACACACGGCGGACACGGCACGCTAATGAAGATTCTCGCCAGCGGCGCGCCGTCGCTCATCCTGCCGCACGGCCGCGACCAGGAGGACAACGCAACGCGCGTCGCCGAGCGTGGCGCCGGCATCAAATTGCCTCGCACAGCGAGCGTGACGGAGATTCGCGCCGCGCTGACGCGCTTGCTGACGGAAGACACTTTCACCGTTTGCGCTCGCGCCCTGGGCGCGCATGTCGCCGCGGACGCCGCGAACTCGCCGCTCGTCGCAACGCTCGAGCGCCTCGCCCAGACGCCCGCCGCGCCCGCAGACGGCCGAGCAAATCTGCTGAGCCTAGCCGTCTAGCGTTCGCTGCGCTCGTCGACGCGATCTGCTGCGCGTTCGTACTGCTTCTGCGTGCGCTCGTAACGCTCGGGGTGCTCGTACTCCTCGCGTGTTGCGGCCTCGGTAATCGGGTCCTTGCGCTTGTTGCGGGTCTTGTCGCGGTAGACGCCGTATCCGATTGCCACGAGCAGCCC
>CALBSY010000328.1 GCA_937967725.1 uncultured Alphaproteobacteria bacterium
AGCGCGGCGTATCGCGGCCGCCGCATAGAGCGCGCCGCTCAGCAACGCGAGCGCAGCAGACGCACAGATCAGGATCGTCCCGGCCCCACCCCAGCCAGAGATAACGCTTGATGGTGCGAATAGCAGCGCCGCAGCTTGGAAACCCAAGAACGCCGCCACACCCGCCATTTCGGCGGCAGCTTTCCATTTGCCGATCTGACTGACCGGCAGTTTGCGCTCGGTGTTGGAAAGCCCTTCGCGCAACCCGGCAATCGCGACGTCGCGTCCGAGGATCAGCACCGCCGCGGCGACCAAACCGATCGGCAACGCCGCATACGCCAGCGCCACCAGCACGCAGACGATCAGCACCTTGTCGGCGGTGTGATCGAGCGCGGCGCCCAACGGCGCCCCTGCGTCGAGTGGGCGCGCAAGCCAGCCGTCGAGCCAGTCGGTCACCGCCGCAAGCACAAACAAGATCAGACAGAGCGCATAAATGAAGCCCGCCAGCAACCGGTCGACATAAACCTGCGAAGCGGCCCACAACACCAGCGCCGCAATTGCCGGCCCCATGACGATGCGGAAAATCGTCAACGCCGTTGGAATCGAAGCCTTGTTCATCGCGGCGTTCTTAGTCGCCGCCGCCGCCGGCGTCCAAGTCAAACTCGATCATAACCTGGTCGCTCGGCGTCTTGCCGCCGCTGGATGCGTAGAGCGCCAAGGCGGCATGATTGTCGCGCTCGGTCAGGACCCAGGCCTGCGTGCATCCCAGCGCACGCCCATGCGCGAGCATCGCATGCATCAGCGCGCGCCCAACGCCGCGGCGCATATGATCAGGCGAAACGCCGGCCTGGTTGATCCAGAGCTCCGGGCGCGCCTTGTCCGGGTGATCGTAATGCACCGCCGAAACAAATCCGATCACGACCCCGTCCGCGATCGCCACAGCAAGATGGTGGCGCTCGTCTTGAAGAAACCGCGCCAAACCGCCCGCGTCGATTGGATAGTCGAACACATCGGCGGCAAGCTTTTCAATCAAGGCGGCGTCGGCGACGCCTAGCAACTTGATTTCGGTGCTCATGCTCAGCGCTTCTCGTGAAAGAAATCGTAGATGCGTTTGGCCAGTTCTTTGCTCACGCCGTCCACCGCTTCAAGCTCCGCCAGCGCCGCGCGCGCCACGCCGCGGCCCGAGCCGAAACGATCCAACAGCGCGCGCTTGCGCGCCGGGCCGATGCCGTCGATCTCGTCGAGCGGATTCTTGGCGATGGCGGCCGAACGCTTGCCGCGGTGCGCGCCGATGGCGAAGCGATGCGCTTCATCGCGCAGCCGCTGCAGATAGTAGAGCACGGGACTCTTCGGTTCGAGCCGGAGTGCCGGCTTGCCGGGTATGAAGAAGCGTTCGCGGCCGGCGTCGCGATCGACGCCCTTGGCGATGCCGGCAACGGCGATGCGGTTTTTGAGTCCAAGTTCGTCGAGTGCTTCCAAGGCGGCGCTGACTTGCCCTTCGCCGCCGTCGATCAACACGAGATCCGGCCACGCCGCGAACTTGGTGTCGCGCTCACGCGCTTTGGAGAAATCGACGCCGCCATCAGTTGGCTGCTGCGTATCTGCCTCATCTTCCTCCTCTCGTTCCGCCAGCATGCGGGCGAACCTGCGCCGCATCATCGCTTTCATCATCGCGAAGTCGTCGCCGTTGAACTCTTCACGCTTCATGTTGAACTTACGGTACTGGTTTTTCACGAAGCCCTCGGGCCCGGCGACGATCATCGCGCCCAGCGCATTGGCGCCCTGGATGTGACTGTTGTCGTAAACCTCGATGCGTTCGGGCCGCTGCGGCAGGCCGAACGTCTCCGCGACGCCGTCAAGCAACTTCGCCACACTGCCGGTCTCGGCCATGCGCCGGCCGAGCGCCTCGCGCGCATTCAATAGCGCGGCGTCAACGATGTCCTTCTTCTCGCCGCGCTCAGGCGTGCGGATTTCAACTTTGCACGCCGCGCGCACGCATAGGGCCTCTTCGAGCAGCGCGGCATCGCTCGGCTTCAGATTGCACAGGACAAGCTTGGGCGGTTCGCGGTCGTCGTAGAACTGCGCCAGGAACGCAGAGAGGATTTCCGCCGGCTCTTCCTCGGCGCCGTGGCGCGGAAAATATGCGCGGTTGCCCCAGTTCTGGCCAGCGCGAAAGAAGAACACCTGCACACAGCTTTGCCCGCCTTCGCAGTGCAGAGCGAACACGTCCGCTTCGCTAAAGGTCGAAGGGTTGATTCCCTGCGCGGCGCGGACGCTCGCCAGCGCGCGAATGCGATTGCGCAGCCGCGCGGCGTGTTCGAACTCGAGCTTCTCGGACGCTTCGCGCATTTCCGTGGCAAGTCGCTCCTGCAACTGCGCCGAGCGGCCTTCGAGAAAGTCGGTCGATTCCTGCACGAGTTCAGCATACTCGCGCGCGTCGATCAGCCCGACGCAGGGCGCCGAGCAGCGTTTGATCTGATACAGCATGCAGGGGCGCGTGCGGCCCGAGAACGTGGAGTCCGAGCACGAGCGCAGTAGGAACGCTTTCTGTAGCGTGTTGAGCGTGCGGTTGACGGCGCCGGCGCTGGCGAATGGCCCGTAGAACTTGCCTGTGAAGTTCTTGGCCCCGCGATGCTTCTGCAGCAGCGGAATCGGGTGATCGGTGCGAATGGCGATGAACGGGAAGCTTTTGTCGTCGCGCATCAGCACGTTGAAGCGCGGTTTCAGCCGCTTGATCAGGTTGGTCTCGAGCAGCAGCGCTTCGGTCTCGGTGGCGGTGACAATCACCTCCAGCGCCACCGTCTGATTGATCATGCGGTAGATGGCGTTGGCGTGCGCGCGGCCCTGCGCGTACTGGCCGACGCGGTTCTTCAGGCTCTTGGCCTTGCCGACATAGAGGACTTCGCCGTCCGCGCCGATCATGCGGTAGACGCCAGGCTTAGCCGGGAGCCGTTTCCACGCGTCGCGGATCGCCTCCACGCCTTTCAGCGCGGGGGCGGGAGCGTCCTCTTGGGGCAGGCCTCCAAGCGGAGGCAGGGCGGGCTTGTCGGCGCCGGTCATGAAGCGTCAGTGTAGCGGAACTATGGGGTCCGCGGCGGCCCGATCCTAGGGAGGGCAGGCATGATCGTGATCCAGGGGTTCCTCAAGACATCGGCCGAGAACGCGGCAAAGCTAAAGGAAGCCGCCGCCCCGCTCGTCGCCGCCTCGCGCGCGGAACCGGGCAATCTCCATTACGCCTTTGCCGAGGACATTTCCGAACCCGGTCTGCTGCATTTCAGCGAGCGCTGGGCCGACGATGCGGCGCTGACGGCGCACAACGGCGCCCCGCATCTGGCCACGTTCCTCATGGCGCTGCCGAGCCTCGGGATCACCGGGTTTCGCACCGCCCGCTACGACGCCGAAGGCGAGATTCTGCTGTCGGGCGGCTGATCGCCCTGCGGCCCCGCGCCCCCTGGACCCGCGTTGCCGCTAGGGCGAGACTCCGGCCATGGATGATTTACGCCTTCCGCCCCGCGGTTTCACCGCGCCCGACCCCGACGATTGCCGCGACATGCTCGACGTGCGGGCGGGCGTCGATGAAATTGACCGCATGTTGGTGGCGCTGATCGCCCGCCGCCAGGGCTATATGGACGCCGCCGCCCGCATCAAAGCTGACCGCAATGTGGTGCGCGACGAAGCGCGCATCGCGGAGGTGCTGGCCAAGGTGAAGGCCGAGTGCGAGCGGCGCGGGCTTTCGTGGAGCATCGCGGAACCGGTCTGGCGCGAGATGATGGAACGCTGCATCGCCTATGAGTTCGTGATTTGGGACCAACTGCGCGAACCCCAGCAACGCTCACAACCGTGATCTGCTGCGCTGCACCCAAAGGCTGACGCGCTGCCTTTCCCTGTGGTAACCAAGCGGCCGCTGGGACGGGCTGTCCTCCGGGTGGGGTGATGGCGCTTGATATGCTTAAGGTTCGCGCTTGGCGCGAGGCGCGATTGCGCCATGCAAGCATGCATGGTCGCGCGTGGCGACGCTTCCGCTCAAATGATAAGCGCTTGAGTTTGGGTGCTGAGGGCGGCGCATGAGGTGGTTTCTCGGACTTCTGCTGGTGATCGCGCTAATTGGCGGCGCGCTCTACGGCGTGGGCCGTTTTCTGCTGTCCAATTCGCTGGAAGTGACGCGCACCGCCGCGATCGAACGCCCGCGCGCAGCGGTGTTCGCCATGATCAACGATCTGCGCATCGCCAAAGAGTGGTCGCCCTATTATGCGCGCGACCCGGATGCGGATTACGCCTTCTCCGGCGAAGCCGGCGCGGGGCAGACCATGCGCTGGGTTTCAGATGTGCGCGAAGTCGGACGCGGCCGCATGTCGATCGTCGATTCCAGCGAGAACGAGCAGGTGGAGAGCATCCTCGAGATGGGCGACCGCGCCACGCTCAACTCGCAGATCAACTTACGGCCGCAGCAGGGCGGCACGTCGGTAGCGTGGACCGTCACCGCCGAGTGCGGCGAAGGCTGGATCAATGTGCCGTGCCGCTACATGAACCTGATCATGCGCGGCATGATCGAACGCGAGCTCGACATGGGTCTCACCCGGCTGAAGACGCTGACTGAGCAATTGCCGAACGTGGATTTTGAGGCGCTCAATCCGCAATTCGATACGATCGAGCCGCAGATGTTCGTCTACTCAGTGGTGGAGACCTCCGCCACCGACTTGGCTGAAGTCAGCCGCGCGGAATCGCTCGGCCTCGACCAAGTTCGCCGCTTCATGGCCGACTACAATCTTACCCAAGCCGGGCCGCTGGTGCGCGTGGTCACGCAGTATGATCAGGCGACCAACCGCATGAGTTTCCGTGTCGGCTATCCGTTCACCGGGCCGACGCCGTTGAGCGTCGTTGGCGTGCAAATTGGCGAAACGCCCTCCGGCGAAGCCATGCACGTGTTGGTGGAAGGCTCGCGCCGCCAGGTGCAGGCGGCCTATGCCCAGATGAACGCCTACCTAAAGGCGCATCGAACTCCGCTGCGGGAACACGGCCTGCGGTGGGAAATCGTGCATGATCCGGGACCGGGCGACGGCACAGGGGAAACACGATCGGAAATTTTCATGCCGCTGCAGTGAGCGCGCTGTAGCCACTAAGAAAACAAAAGGCCCGCAGGCGCAAACCTGCGGGCCTTCTTTCGCTTCGCTGTGAGCAGTTAGTCGGAAACCTTCAGGTTCACCGCTTTCGGACCTTTGCCCTTGGTGTCGGGCAGGGTCTGGAAGTTCACGCGCTGGCCTTCGGTGAGCGAGGTCAGGCCCGCACGCTCGACGGCGCTCACGTGTACGAACACGTCGGCGCCGCCGCCGTCAGGCGTAATGAAGCCGAAGCCGCGCGCGCCGTTGAAGAACTTCACGGTGCCGTCCTGCGGATCGCCGAGCGGCTGACGCGGAGGCCGATCGCCGCCGCCGAAGCCGCCGCCTTCGCGCGGGCCGCGGAAACCGCCGCCGCCGCCGCCATCGCGCCGGTAGCCGCCACCGCCACCGCCGCCATAACCACCGCCGCCTTCACGTGGCCCACGGAAGCCGCCGCCGCCGCCGCGATAGCCGCCGCCGCCGTA
>CALBSY010000329.1 GCA_937967725.1 uncultured Alphaproteobacteria bacterium
CTGCTTGGCGGCGTGGTGGGACGAGCGGCTCGCGGACTGGGCCAGCGTGGTGGCCGGCGTCTGGGCTGAACTCCTGGGCCGTGCGCGCCAAGAGGCTGAAGCGGAACGCACGCGTGTGGAAGCGCGGCTGCGCCAGTTCGACAAGCCTTATGAGTTTCGCAACGCCGAGGCGCTCTCGCGCGATCTAGGCCGCGTGGCGGCCGTGCACGCGCGCTATGCCGATGTCGCGGTGATGACGCGGCCCGCCGAGGGGCCGGGCGCGGAACTGCGCGAGGAGATCATCGAAGGCGTGCTGTTCCACTCCGGCCGTCCCGCGTTGATCGCGCCGCCGGGATGGAGCGGAACAGGCATCGGCAAACGGGTTGTAGTGGCGTGGGACGCCAGCCGCGAGGCGACCCGCGCACTCTCTGAAGCCGACGACATTCTGGAATTTGCCGAAGCGGTGACGGTGGTGACGGTGGACGCCAAGCCGAAAATGTTCGGCCACGGCGATCAGCCTGGCGCCAACATCGCCGCGCACCTGTCGCGCCGCGGCCTGCCAGCGGAGGTGCGCAACGTCGATAGCATGGGCCGCTCGGCGGCGATGGCGATTCTGGCGGAGGCGCAGAGCCTCGGCGCCGATCTTGTGGTGATGGGCGGGTACGCGCATTCGCGTCTGCGCGAGCTTGTGTTCGGCGGCGCCACGCGCGAATTGCTGCGCGCAGCCACCGTGCCGCTGCTGATGGCGCATTGATGGAGATCAATTGGTCCATCTTCGACGGCGTGCTGGGCATCGTGCTGCTGATCGTAGTGGTCTGGGCCGCCCTTAAGCTGGTGACGCGGCTAGTGCTCGGGCTGGTGATGGTGGTTCTGATCGCCATCCTGTTCTTTGCGCTGCACGCCGCTGACTTTGGATTCGGCGGCTAAACCGGGCTTTTGAACGCATTTGGTCTGGCGCACTCCGCCGCGCGGGCTAGGCTCGCGCGTGGAGGATGGCCCCATGAAATTCCTGACCGATGCGGACAAGGCCAAGCTCAAGGCCGCCGAGGAAGCGCTGCCGCGCACCCCGCTGCCGACACAAATGGTTGCCAGCGACGAGTTCGCGCCGCTGCCGCAGACGCGCCAACAGCGTGAGGCGGAACAGCGGCTCTATGCGCTGGCCGACGAAATCGCGCCGAAACACAACATGTCGCGCCGGCATTTCTTCGCCACGCCGATGGGCATGGCGGCAGCGTTCGTGGCCCTGAACCAAGTCTATGGCTGCGCCATGGCGGCTGACGAGAACGAGGCGCGTGATCCCGATCTCGCCAACGCGCGCGCGGACTCGCTGGCCGATCAATTCATCATGGATATGCACACGCATTTCCTGCGCGACGACACGCGTCTGCTGGGCTTTGCGCAGATGCGTGCGGCGGTGGGGCGGATGGGCTGGAACCCCGACCTCGGCGGCGAGCAGACCATCGAGCATCTGAAGTTCGAAAACTATCGCCGCGAAATTTTCTTCGACAGCGACACCAAGATGGCGCTGATTTCCTCCGCGCCGTCGGACATTCCCGAGGACTGGTTCCTCACCAATGAGCAGATGGCGCAAGCGCGCACGCGCGTGAACGAGGAGGCGGGATCGCGGCGCCTGTTCACGCACGCTATCTTTACGCCGGGCGCGCCGGGCTGGCTCGAACAACTCGACGCGGCGCTGGCGCTACGCCCGGATTCGGTGAAGGGCTACACAGTCGGCGACAACACGCACAAGGGCACGTCGCGCTATCCGTGGCGCATGGACGACGAGGACGGCGTTTATCGCGGCTATGAGCGTATGGCCGCGGCGGGCGTGCGGAATGTTTGCGTACACAAGGGGCTGTGGCCGCCGCAGCTGGATCAGCGCTATCCGGAGCTTGCGCCGTACGCTGACGTGCGCGATGTGGCGAAGGCGGCGCGCGACTGGCCGCAGCTCAATTTCATTATCTACCATTCCGGCTTCCGCCATATCGGCAACGATCCGGCCGAAGCGCTGGCGGAGTTCGACGCGACCGGGCGGCTCTCCTGGGTGAGCGACCTGGCAGAAATCCCGGAACGCGAAGGCGTGACTAACGTCTACGGCGATCTCGGACAGATTTTCGCTTCGACGCTGGTGGCGCAGCCGCGCGTATGCGCCGCGATCATGGGCATTCTCATCAAGGGCTTGGGCGCGGATCACGTCTGCTGGGGCTCGGACGCGGTTTGGACCGGCGCGCCGCAATGGCAGATCGAAGGTCTACGCCGGCTGGAGATTCCGGAAGACATGCAGGCCGTGCATGGGTTTACGCCGCTTGGGGATGCGCAAGGCCCGGTGAAGAGCGCGATCTTCGGCGGCAACAATGCGCGGCTCTATGGCATCAGCGACGCCGAGCGGAATGCGTGGCGCGGCGATCGGCTGACGGAGCTGAAACGCGCGCACCGCCAGTCCGGCGCGCTGCCGAGCAATCTGCGGTATGGCTGGGTCGCCTCCGCCTAGGCGACGCCGTTGAAGGCGAAGTTCTCGAATTGCTGGCTTGCCGGGTCGTACTCGACGCCGAACATGATCGGGCCGCCGTCGCAGATCGTGTGCGGGAAGCTGCGCCAAGCTTCGAGATCGTCATATTGGCCGAGGCGGAAGCCGTTGACGTAGATGATGCGGCGCCCGTCGACGATGAGGCCGCCATACTGACGGTGATAATCGGCCACCGACATGTCGTCGGCGTTCGGCCATTGCGCGCGCAATTGTTCGTCGACCAGGGCGGCAAGCGCCGGTTCCATGGCGGCGATTTCTGCTTCGCTCGGCGTCCATGTCCCTTCGTGCGCGGGCGGCGGGCGGCTGCACGGCTCGGTGAGTTCGAGCGCCTTGTCGCCGGCGAAGATCACCGAGGTATTGGACGCGAACGCGCCGCCCCCACTACTCGAGCTACTACCGCGCGCTGTAGGGTGCGATGGCGCATCGCCGCTTGGTGCGGGAGAACATGCGGCCGCGGCGAGGGCGAGAGCGAAGAGAAGGCGTTGCATGGCGGGCATGTTAACGGCTTTCGTGGCGAATACGCGACAAGGCGCGCTGGGGGCTTGTGTGCCCATGGCGCCACACTAAGTCTAGGGCACAACATCGCTCATGCCACGTTGACCGGCCTCAGGGAGGTCAGCGCGGGACGCCTTACGAGGGTCGCTCATGGATATGGAAAAGCTCACCGAACGCGCGCGCGGATTTGTGCAGGCCGCGCAGACCATCGCGCTCCGCGAACAAAACCAGCAACTCGAAACCCAGCACCTGCTGAAAGCGCTGCTCGACGACCGCGAAGGCCTCGCGGCGGAACTGATGCGCAGCGCCGGGGCCGATCCGCGCAAAGCCGCGCAGGACGCCGACGCCGCGGTGCAATCGCTGCCGAAAGTGCATGGCGGCAATGACCGCTTCTACGCTGCGCC
>CALBSY010000330.1 GCA_937967725.1 uncultured Alphaproteobacteria bacterium
CGCCGTCGCCGGCGATCACCAATGGATCAAGGACATCGCGCTTGTGTTGAAGCGGCGCATGGGCGCGGCCGGCAGACGCGTGCCGACAGCCGAATTGCCGGGATGGCTGGTTCGCATCGCCGCCATGCGCGATGCGGCGGTGGCGCAGATCGTGCCGGAGCTGGGCAAGTACAAGAACAGCACCAATGAGAAGGCGCGCCGCCTGCTGGGCTGGCGGCCGCGCTCGAACGAAGAGTGCGTGGTGGCCACGGCGGAAAGTCTAATCGCGCTCGGTCTGTTGAAAGATTCGCCGAAGCAGGCCGCGTGATTGTCGAAACCGGCTTGCCGCGCGCGTCACGGAGCTGACGGCATCACGCCGCGAGGAGGTTCGACATGCGATACATGATCCTGATCTACGGCAAGGAATCCGACTGGGCCGATATTCCCCCCGAACGCGCCGCCGAAATCATGGGCGCCTATTTCGCCTACACCGAAAAGCTGAAAGCTGCCGGCGTCCACGTCGCCGGGGATGAGTTGCAGCCGGTAGACACCGCCAAGAGCGTGCGTGGCGTCGGCGGGACCCAAGTCGTCGACGGGCCCTTCGTGGACACCAAGGAATCGGTCGGCGGCTCTTACCTGCTCGAGTGCTGTAGCGCTAAGGAGGCGGTCATCTGGGCCCAGCAGGCGCCCACGGTGCTGCCGGGCTGCGTCGTCTAAGTGCGTGCAGTAGTGGTGCGGTGAACGAAGCCCGCGTCGCCGAGCGCGTCGCGCGCGAAAGCTATGGTCGGTTGTTGGCGCTCCTTGCGGCGCGCACGCGCGACCTTGCTCAAGCCGAAGACGCGCTCGCCGATGCGTTCGCCGCCGCGCTGACCGCGTGGCCGCGCACCGGCGCGCCGGACAATCCCGAAGCCTGGCTGTTCGCCGCCGCCAAACGCAAGCTGATCGACGCGGCGCGCCGCGCCAAGACGGCCCAAAGCGCCCAAGATACACTCACGTTGGCCGCCGAAGAACTGGAAGCGGTCGTTGACGCGCGCCGCACGCCGGACCGGCGTCTCGACCTTCTGTTCGCCTGCGCGCACCCGGAGATCGAGCCCGGGGCGCGCACGCCGCTGATGCTGCAAACCGTGCTTGGCCTCTCCGCCGCGCGCATCGCCGCTGCGTTCCTGGTGGCGCCGGCGGCGATGAGCCAGCGCCTGGTGCGCGCCAAACAGCGCATCGCCGAAGCTGGCGTCGGCTTTGAAGCCCCGCCGCCTGAACACTGGGCCGCGCGCCTCGAAGCTGTGCTGCAGGCGATTTACGCCGCCTATGCCGAAGGCTGGGCCGACGCAGAAGGCGCCGATCCGGATCGCATCGCGCTGGCGGAGGAGGCGGTCTGGCTTGCCGGCGTGCTCGCCGCGCAAGTTCCGGACGAACCGGAAGCGCTCGGCCTGCTCGCACTATTGCTGCATCTGGAAGCGCGGCGTCCGGCGCGGCGCGTCAACGGCCGCTTCGTGCCGCTGGAAGAGCAGGACATCGCCCTGTGGCGCGCCGACATGCAGGGCGAAGCCGAGCTGATCTTGAAGCGCGCGGCGCAAGCCAATCGCATCGGTCGCTTCCAGCTCGAAGCCGCAATCCAAAGCGCACACGCCGCGCGCCGCGCGCACGGCGAGGCCGATTGGGACGCGATCGTCACGTTGTACGACGGCCTGGCGGCGCTGACGCCGTCGCCGGTGGTGCGCTTGAATCGCGCCGCGGCGATCGCGCGCCGCGACGGCGCGGCTGCGGGGCTGGCGGCGCTGGATGCACTCAATGCGCTGGCGCTGAACAGTTATCAGCCGTACTGGGCGCTGCGCGCCGATCTGCTGGCGAAGCTCGGCAGCACACAAGAGGCGCGCGCCGCTTACGACGAGGCTATCGCCCGCGAACGCGACGCCGCCGTGATCCGGTTTTTGAGTGAACGACGGATTGCGTTGGGATAGTCCGCTTTTCGCCGAGAGCGGACATTGGTCCGTGGTCAAAATTGCTCCAGCATCCACGCCACACCGAGACCGATGAACCCAAGTAAGACAACGCCGCGAAAGCCCTGGATCGTCCAAAACAGAGATGGATTTCTCTCCCGACGTACATCCGGCCAAGGCCGACCGAGCACGTCGTTGTCATCGAGCGCGCGCCACAAGTCGAAACTCAGCAGGGCAATGCCGAGCAGGCAGATGAGTGGAAACGACATTCCGCCAGCCTATCCACAAATCACAACGATGTCCGCTTTGGGCCAATAACGGACACTAGTCCCGATACGCCCTTGCCAGTTCGCGCCGCGCCGCGTCGAGTTGGCGGCGGAACGCGGCGTCTCCATGCAAGCGTGCGACGCCGCCGGCGGCGATCAGGCGCGAAGCTTCGACATCGCTCGGGAAGTGATAGCCGCAGATCACGCGGCTATCGCCGAAGTCGCGTCCGCGCTGCAGGATGGCGTCGGCGCGCGAAGGGATGAGTTCGGCCAGCACAAGCGCGAGCGTCCAGCCGCCAGCGCCGTGACCGGTGGGATACGAACCGCCCGTACCGGGGTTCTGCGGTGAATCGCAGCGCAGCAAGCTCATGTCTTCAACATACGGACGCTGACGATTGTAATGGTCCTTCGCCGCGTTGACGGCGGGGTTCACGCCGGCGACTGCCGCGCTCAGCACAGCAGCGGTGCGCGGAAAGCGTTCGCGCGTAAAGCTCTCGCCCAGCACCGGCTGAAACATCGCGAACGGATCGAAGGCGAGATCGGCGCGCGCTTGCGCTAAGCGCTCTTCGCTGACTTGCGGATGCATCGACAGTCTGTCGGCGGCTTCGCGCGCCGAACCGGCGGCAGGCGGGGGGCCGGCGAGCGCGGGGCCGTCGATCATTGGCGCCTGCTGCGCATGCGCCGGCATGCTGAGCGCGATCGCCGCGATGAGTAGCGTTGTTCTGAACATGAATCCCCCGCGCTTGTTCTGGGCGGATATTACCGCGATGCGCGCGCCGCGCGCCACGATGAATTCGTCCACCGGGTGGACCTTTGCCGCGCGATCACGGATGGTCCGTGAGATTTCGGCGGAGCGAGACTTAGACATGACGACGGCGAATGTGGCGCAAGCCGCCGCACGCATTGCGGGATTCGGATATCTGGCGATCTTCGTGCTGGCGATTCTGGCGAATTTCTTTGTGCTGCAGCCGTTGGGCGTGCGCGGCGACGCAGACGCGACGGCGGCCAATATCGCCGCGGCGGCGCCGATGTATCGCGCAGCGGTGGCGGCGTTCATGCTCGTGCTGATCGCCGATCTGATCGTCGGCTGGGCTCTGTTCGTGGCGTTGCGCCCCGCGGGCGCCAATCTGGCGCTGCTCGTGCTCATCTTCCGCGCCGCCTACACGGTCGCGCACATCAGCGTAGTGCTTGCCCTGCTAGGCGCGTTGAGTTTCGCCACAGCGCCTGCGCTGACCGAAGGCCTCGGCGCTGACGCGCCCGTGCTCGCCTATCATTTCTTCGCCAGTCACGGCCTCGGCTTCACAGTGACTCTGATCTTCTTTGGCGTGCATCTCGTTTTGCTCGGCGCGCTGATCGCGCGCGCCGGCTATATGCCGCGCGTCATCGGTTGGCTCGCGAGCCTCGCCGGGCTCGCCTATTTGGGCGACGGCTTTGGCACGATTCTGCTCGGTTCGTACGGCGCCTACGCAGAGCCCGTGACAGCCATTGTAATCATCACCGCGCTTGTCGGCGAGGCCGCACTGATGCTGTGGCTGATCGTCTGGGGTGTGAACAAGGCGCGCTTTCCGGCCAACGCCTAGTGTAAGCCAAAGTCGCGCAATCCGGCGCGCAAGCGGCGGTCGTAGTCATCCGCCAGGGCGTTGAGCGCCGCAGCGCCGTCGCCGGTGTAAGCCGGGCCATGCATCAGCGCCAATGTGCGCGGTTTTAGTTCCGCCAGCCTGCGTAGCGTCGCACCCATGGAGGGGTGCAGCGCGGCGGCCTTGCTGATGTCGTCGGCGGCGCTGGCGGCGCCGACGATGTCACTCTAGGTCGCGTCGGCGGCTTGACCGTATTGGGTGCACAGGTCGCCGCATAACCGC
>CALBSY010000331.1 GCA_937967725.1 uncultured Alphaproteobacteria bacterium
TCCTTGATGTGCTCGCGCACTTTCTGCGCCATAGCCATGGCGACGGCGCGCGCCTTCTGCGCTTCTTCCTTGCGCGACGTGCGCACCGCCGGCGCCATCGGCGCCTTCTCCACGTGCGTTGAGCCGCAATGCGGACACGCGATCTGGCCGCGTTCGGCCTGCTTGTCGTAATCGGCCATTGAACCGAACCAGGCGTCGAACTCGTCGCCATTCTCGCAGCGGAGATCGTAGCGGATCATGGCCCGGTGAAATCCCGTCCGCCTTGCCAAGCTGGAATCTTCGCCCGCACCGCGGCAACAGCGTCCAAATCGAGATCCGCCACAATGCAGCCGGGCTCATCGTGGTTGAGCGCGGCGACCACCTTGCCCCACGGATCGACGATCATGGAGTGCCCGTACGTCGAACGGCCATCCTCGTGTTTGCCGCCCTGCGCAGGCGCGATGATATAGCAATTGGTCTCGATCGCGCGCGCACGCAGCAGCGTTTCCCAGTGCGCTTGTCCGGTCGGCACGGTGAACGCCGCTGGCACAGCGATGATCTCGGCGCCTGCGCGCGCCAGTGCGCTGTAAACCGGAGGAAAGCGCACGTCATAGCAGATGGTCAGCCCGAGCTTGGCGCCGAGCGGGCCCGCCGCCACAACCGCCTTCGATCCGCCTTCGAACGTATCGCTTTCGCGATAGGTCTCGCCGCTCCCGAGCGCGACGTCGAACAAATTGATCTTATCGTATTGCGCGGCGACCTTGCCGTCAGGGCTGAACAGGAACGAGCGGTTGAACACTTTGCCGCCGCTAGCCGGCACGGAGCCAGAACCAAGCAGCAGCCACACGCCCAGCTCCTGCGCCATCGCGCCCCAAGCCCGGATCTCCTGATCGATTTGCGCCGAGCTGACGGTCGCAATCATGCGCTCCTTGTTACGGTCAAGCACGACGGAACATTCGGGTGTCGCGATCAATCGCGCGCCCGCGGCGGCAGCCTCACGCAACAGCGGCGTCGCGGCGGCGCGGTTGGCGCCCGGCTCGATGCCGGACCGCAATTGAATGGCTGCGGCGCGCAGCTTCCGCATCACGTCCCCATCAGTAAAGAATCGAGCCCGCCGCGGCTTTCCAGCGCGTGCAGCTCGTCACACCCGCCAATATGGGTATCGCCGACGAAGATTTGAGGAAAGGTCCAGCGTCCTGAGCGCGACACCATTTCCTGCCGCTTCAGCGGGCAGCCGGTGGCGTCGATCTCGGTCACCTCCACGCCCTTGCGCTGCAGCAGCGCGATTGCGCGCGTGCAGTACGGGCAAAAGGCGCGGGTGTAGACAGTGACGGGAACCATGCCGACTCAGTTTCTCACGCAAGGATATCCGTCGGCCTAACGACGCGCGCCAGGGTGACTGCATGCACTTCTGCAGCCCCGGCCTTGCGTAATGCACGCGCGCACGCCTCCAGCGTCGCTCCAGTCGTAAAAACATCGTCCACGACGAGGATCGTTTTGCCCTCGAACCGCCCGCCGGCCTTGATTGCGCCGCCCACATTGCGCCGCCGCTCGGAAGCGGACAGCCCAGCTTGGCTCTTGCGCCGCTTCACTCGGCGCAATCCCGCCGGCTTCCAGCGCTTGCCGCTGGCGCGGGCCAGCGCCTGCGCCAGCCACGCGGCCTGGTTGAAGCTGCGGGTGGCAAGCCGCGTCCAGTGCATCGGCGCCGGCGCGATGAAATCGGCGCGCGCCAGCGTCTCGCCCGCCGCCGCGCTCATCCAGCGGGCGAACAGGGGCAGGCCATCGCGCCGCCCGCCACGCTTCAGGTCGAGGATCAACCGTCGTGCATGGTCGTCGTAGGCTAGCGCCGCGCGGGCGCTATCGTACGCCGGCTTGCGCCCCGCACACGCGCCGCAGACCGCGGCCGGTCCCGCATCGTCCGGCAACGGAAACCCGCACCGCGCGCACCAGGGCTCCGCCAGGAATTTCAGTTCGCCCCACAGCGCCGGCTCGATCACGCCCGGACGATCAACGATTGCGTCTGACAACAGCGAGCGCGGCGGCCATATCAAGTCCGACAAGCGCGCGATTGCGCCACGTTTCCTGAACACCCCGCCCGCGCGGTAGGATGAGGTCATGCCAGAGCCGCCCCCGCAACTGGGACCATTCGAGCCACGGCTGGTGCGCCAGCGCAAGCGCCGCGCGCGTGCGACCTTCCGCAAGGCCGCATTCCTGCACCAGCACGTCGCCACGGACTTGGCCGAGCGGCTGGAGGCGATCCCGCGCCAGTTCGCGCAGGTGCTGGTGCTCGGCGGCGGCGGACTGTTCCAGGAGGCCGTAGCTGAGCGGCCCGAGTTGGCGGCGCGGCTCGGCGCGATGATTCAGGCCGATGTCGCTGACGGCGATGTCGTGCTCGATCCCGAACGCTTGCCGTTCGCGGAGGGCGTGTTCGATCTCATCGTGTCGCCGCTAGCGCTGCACAGCGTGAACGATCTGCCCGGCGCGCTGATCCAATTGCGCCGCGCGCTGAAGCCGGACGGCCTGCTGCTGGCCTCCGTGTTCGGCGGCGAAACCTTGAAGGAATTGCGCTTCGCGCTGCTGCAAGCGGAGAGCGACCTCACTGGCGGCGCCGGCCCGCGCATTGCGCCTTTCGCCGATTTGCAGGACTTGGCCCATCTCCTCCAGCGCGCCGGCTACGCCTTGCCAGCGGCGGATCGCGACATCATCACCGTGCGCTATGGCGACCCGATGAATCTGCTGGTGGATTTACGGGCGATGGGCGAAACTGCGGCGCTGCGTGAGCGCAATCCTCGCGGCTTGAGCCGCCGCATCCTCGCCCGCGCGTTCGCACTTTACGCCGGGCACTTCGCCGACGCCGACGATCGCGTCCGCGCCACCTTCGAAATCCTCACCGCTACCGGCTGGGTCCCACACGAGAGCCAGCAGAAGCCGCTGAAACCCGGAAGCGCAAAGGCGCGGCTGGCGGATGCGCTTGGGACGGAGGAGCGAAGCGCGGGAGATAAGGCGGGCTCATGAGTCCGCTTCTCGCCGAGAGCGGACCTTAGAGGTGTCTCCAGATTTTCCTGAGATCGAGCGCCAGCGCCTCAGACAAAGCCCTGTCCTGTTCCGCAGTCGTCTGTCGAATGTTTGGGTTTTTGGCCTCAAGGGCGAAACGCGCGAAGCCGGCTGGCCAGACATAGTTCAGGTCGTTCAGATTAGTTGAACGTCCGCAGCACGGCGTCGTCACGCGAAGGTCTTCAAACCTGGTCTTGTAGGCGTCGCCAGTCGCATCACCCCACCATTCTTCAATATCAGCGCCACAGTGAGGACATTTGACGCCCGACCAGTTTGATCCACAATCGTGAAATTCGATCTCGTTGGAAAATCTCGCTTGAACATCGTCACCTGCGTCAGGCGCGAACCGCTTCAACAGTTCGACGGCAGTGTCTGCCCCAATCTGACTAGGTATGGCGGTCGGATCGGTGGGGATAAAGATCAGCCAGTTGTCGGACATCGCTAGCTCATGAAGCAGCCGCTTGAGCGGGAATGCAACTGTCCGTTTTGGGCCAGAAGCAGTCCTAAATCTTCTCCGAAATCCGGATCGCGGCGCGGCAGCCGAACTTGATCACCGCTGACAGAACCTCATAGCCGGGCGCATCACGCGCGCCTTGCTCCACCGCAGTGTCCTTATGCGCCAGTTCGTCGGCGCGGAAGCGGTCGACCACGTGCTTCAGCTCAGCATCCACGCCTTTCAGCGCGTCGCTCTGGCGCGCGTAATGTTCTTCGATCACCTCTTCGACCGCTTCAGTGCAAGCGTGCGCAGCCTGTTCGCCCATCAACGCGGTCGCCGCGCCGAGGCCGAAACCCATCACCCGCCAGAGCGGCGCCATCGCCGTGGGCCGTACGCCGCGTTCGGCGATCATGCGGTCGAAGGTTTCGAGGTGCTCTTTCTCGCCCGCTTCCATCTCAGCGATTACGCGTGCGGCGTGCGCCTTGCCTTCGATGCGGTCGAACACGGCGCGCTGACCACGATAGATTTGCACCGCGCCGTATTCGCCGGCGTGATCGACGCGGATCATCTCGGCCAACTGGCGCTCGCGCACGCTTTCGCCCGGCATCGGCGGCGAACGAGTCATATCTTCTTCTCCGGCGCCAGCGCCACGGCGAAGCTCGCCAGCGCCAGCAGCAAGGAAACAATCGCGTTCCAACCCGCCATCGAAATGCCGAGCCATTGCCATGCGATCTCGTCGCAGCGCGGCACGACCAGCTCGGCGTTCAGATCGAACGTCAGGTCGCTATCCAAATCGACGCGCGCATCGCATTGCGCGACCACCCAATGCTGCTCGACCGCGACGTGATACATGCCCATCGCCGCGCTGCCCAGGAGCACGAGCCCAACCGCCATCACCGCCCATCCCGTCCAGCCCGGTTTGAACCGCGCTAGCGCCAGCGCCGCTACAGAGACGCCCATTACGCCCCAGTGCCAATTGCGCTGATCCAGGCACAGCGGACACGGCTGGAGGCCCAAGGTGTTTTGAAAATAGAAGATGGCCGCGGCCAACATCGCCCCAGAGGCGAGCAGTGTGATGAGCGGCCAGATCGGTCGGAGTCGCGCCAGCATGGCCGCCACTCTAGCGCAGAAAATCGCGGCCTATCTGCGGCGCGCCGCCGCGTCAGTGGATATAGCGAAGCGCCAGCACGGCCAGCACGATCGCAACGGCCACGACCACCAACACCAGCCCCATGCGCTTTTCCATGATCGGCGCGATCTGCGGCCCGAAGCGCTGGAAAATCCAAGCCACGGCCAGGAAGCGCAGCCCGCGCGTGATGATCGAAGCAACAATAAAGATGGGCAGCGAGAAATGCAGCGCGCCGGACAGGATCGTCACCAGCTTATAGGGGATCGGCGTCAGACCCTTGAGGAAGATGAACCAGGCGCCCCACTGATCGTAAAAGGCGCGCAGCTCCATTTCGCGCTCGCCCGAATAGCCGAAGAAATTAAGGATGTGCCGGCCAATCTGATCCATCAGGAACATGCCGATGGCGTAGCCGAGCAGTCCCCCGAGCACCGAGGCGACCGTACAAGTGAGCGCATAGCGCAGCCACCGCTCGGGCGCGGCCGCCGCCATCGGCCCCAGCATCAAATCGGGCGGCAGCGGGAAAAAGGAACTCTCGGCAAACGAGACGGCAAACAGCGCCCGCTCCGCATTGGGAGAACGGGCGGCGGACATCATCTGGTCTTTAAGGCCGGTGAGCATCGGGCATGGCCGCTAGCACGGTTCGCGCCAAAGGTCAGGCGGCGTTGCTGCGGCCAAGTTGTTTGACAGTGGGTGAGGCCGCCCTTAACCCTCCTGCCCCGCGCCAATGGACAAGCCCCAGTGGCGGAATCGGTAGACGCAGCAGACTCAAAATCTGCCGCAGGCAACTGCGTGCCCGTTCGAGTCGGGCCTGGGGCACCATCAACGCGGGGGAGCGCCGATGACCGACGAGACTATCGCCGGCGAACAGACCGGCTTCGGGCGCATCGGCCGCTGGATCGGCCTCGTGCTCGGGCCGCTGCTGGCGCTCTCGGTGCAACTGGTTTCGCCCCCGCCTGAGCTTTCCGCGGAAGCATGGTGGGTCGTTTCGCTGGCGCTGCTGATGGTGACCTGGTGGGTCACTGAAGCGATCCCGATCCCGGCAACCGCGTTGTTGCCGCTCGTCGTCCTGCCCGTCTCCGGCGCAACCTCGATCCGTGAGGCCGCCGCGCCCTACGCAGACCCGATCATCTTTCTCTTCATCGGCGGTTTCATCCTCGCCGCCGCGGTTGAGCGCTGGCATCTGCACGAGCGCATCGCCCTATCGATCGCCGCGCAAGCGGGCGGCCGGCCGGCGGCTTTGGTGGCCGGCTTCATGATCGCCTCGGCGCTGCTCTCGATGTGGATTTCCAACACGGCCACCACATTGATGCTCACGCCCATCGCCATCGGCGCGGCGTGCGCGCTGAACGCCGACGGCAAGCCCGACCTCGCGCTCGGCGGCGCGCTAGTGCTGGGCGTCGCGCACGCCGCGACGATCGGCGGCGTCGGCACGCCCGTGGGCACGCCGACCAATCTGATCGGCATCGGTTTCCTCGAACGCGCCGGCGAGGACATCTCCTTCATCGAGTGGATGAGCCGCGCTCTGCCGATGATGTTGGTGATGCTGCCGCTGGCGTGGCTGTTTCTCTCGCTTCCGGTGTTCGGCCGTAAACACGACGCCGCCGAAGCCGTCGCTCGCGCGGTGCGTGATGCACTGGCTAAGCTCGGCCGCGTCACCGGCCCCGAATTGCGCATTGCCGGCGTTTTCGGGTGCGTTGCGCTGGCCTGGATGTTTCGGCCTATGC
>CALBSY010000332.1 GCA_937967725.1 uncultured Alphaproteobacteria bacterium
GCGAGCGCGCGGCTAGGGGCAACCGTTACACTTATTTCGGCTCGCTCTTCCTGTTTATGACGCTGGGCGGCCTAGCGGCTAACTGGATCAATGACCTGCTGGGCGGCCGTGATCCCCGCACCCTGAACGTCCTGAGCGAAGATCCGAGGGAACGATCTATCGCGGTGCGAAATCTGATGCACGGGACGCTTAAGGGGGGCGCTCTCGGCGTTTATGGCGACTTCCTGTTCTCGGAAACCAACCAATATGGCGGGGGCGGGCTCGAAGAAACGATCCTTGGGCCGAACATCGGGACCGCTTCGGAAGCCCTGAGGCTGGGGCCAGGCAATGCGGTGCAGGCCCTCGCAGGCGAGGAGACCAACATCGGCTCGGAGGCTGTGCGTTTCGCCCGCGGCATGACGCCAGGGGCGAACCTTTGGATGACAAAGGGCTTGGCTGACCGGTTCATTTTCAATCAGCTCGCGGAAATGGCAGACCCCGGCGCAATTGACCGGATGCGCGATCGGCAATATTCAAATCAACGCACGTCCTATTGGTGGGATCCGCTGGAGCCCGCCCCGGAACGGGAGCCCGATCTTGGCGCTGGACTCGGAGCCAACTAGGAGCCGCTGGTTCTGGCCCTTCTTGGGGGTCATGCTGCTGCATGGCGTTGTCGGTCTGGGGTTCTCGGCGCTGCTAAGGCTGACGGAGAGCTGACCATGGCGGAAACCATTTCCATGCTCGGCGGGATATTGTTTCTCGTCTGCGCGATCATGCTTCCGTTTCGCCCGCGTTTCTTTATCGCGGCCGGGATGTCGGTAGGGCTGTTTGGGCTCACGTTCTCGCCCGTGCTGGCGGTTGGTTTGTTCGCCATCTCTGCGGGCGCGGTCTGGGCATTGCGCAAGCTGAAGCCACAGCCGGAATAGAAAAACGCCCCGGAAGTGACCCTCCGGGGCGTTGAGTTTTTGCTCTGCTAAGCGTGTTGCTTGCTGCGCAGCGGCGACACGTTTGTCATGTCTGCCTGACGCTGGCGCTTGTTCATTTCGCGGGTGTGCTTGGCCTTTTGGGCGCGAAGCGTTGCGATGCGGGCTTTTGCCTCAGCCGGCGTTTCGGGCTTAGCGCACCATCCGAAGCGGACGGCGAGCATGTTGCAGCCCAGGACGAGCGCGATCCAAAGGGTGGCCAACGGATCGAACTCGGCGCGCTCAGGACGGATACCTTGGCGAAGCCGAAGCGCCGCCGCGGCGCGAACCTGAGAGTCAACGCCTAGGCCATCGGGGCTATCGCCAGAGGCCAATGCCCGGTCCATGGCCTCGGCCTCGGAACCGGAATACGCCTGCCAATCGTCAAGCTGACGCTGGTAGGCGATAGCGTTGCCTGCGTAGTAGATCGGCACGCACAGGATCACGAGGGCGAGAACCTGAGGACCGATTGCGCGCCGGCGCTGGTCGGGGCGAGGGTCGGCCTTTTGACGGGCCGCCGACGCGGCGAGAACCAGCGCCGCCAGTGAGAACGCGGTGGACATGGCCACCTCGGCGTAAGCCAAGCGCACGGTGTAACCGAGGATTTCAACCGTGGCGTCGTTCTCGGAGAGTATCGAACCCCAAGCGAACACCTCGACCGAAACCGAGACGACCGCGCAAAGGGCGAACAAGGGAGCGTTGCGCAGAGCGCCGCCCATCCGCTTGGCGCGGCGGGCGAACTTTTGTAGGATATTTTCCATCGGGGGTAAGCTCCGATGCGGCTTGTCCGCTGCGGGCCGGAGGTGTTCAGAGCGCCTCCGGCCCAAGCCTTGATTGTCAAAGAGCAACGATCCGAGCGGCTGGATCGAGCCCCAATATAGTCCGGACTACGGCGCATTGTCCATATAGTCCGGACTAATATTTTCGTAATGTGACAGCCCGGCAATGGGCGGCTAGGGTCTGAGCCATGAGCTACGAGCCGCAACGCGAGAGCCGCAAGCGCAAGCTCCAAGAGGGCTGGAAGCGCGTGGAGGCGTTTCTCGACCCCGCCACCGCCAAGCGCTGGGCCAAGCTGGTCAAGGAGCATGAGGGCCCCACCGACCTTGTGAAGGCGGCCCTTGACGCGCTTGAGGCCGCCAAGCCCAAGCGCTCCCGCTAAACCCCGCTTACCCCTTAAAGGGCCGGATAATTCCGGCCCATGAGCGTGTCATCCACCACATCCCGGTTCGTCTCCAACGGAGACGGTTCGACCACGGATTTCTCCTTTAACCAGAAGTTCTACGCCGACGCCGACATCAAGGCCAAGGTGGAGACAAGCGGGGTGGAATCCACGCCCAGCTATTCGATCGTCTCCAAGGTCTCGGACGGCAACGGGGGCTATTCATCGGCCACGGTTCGTTTCGCCTCCGCCCCGGCAAGCGGAACCAAAGTGATCCGCTATCTGGATCCCACGCTCACCCAAACCGCGGACTTCAACGCCGAAAGCGATCCCCGGGACGCGCTGACGCGCAAGGCCGATCTTCTGACGCTCAAGCTGCTGCGCCGGTCTGATCTGGACGCGCGCAGCCTGCGCCTGTCTGACGGCGACCCAGAAACCTCCATCGGGACGCTGCCGCACAAGGCCGCGCGCAAAGGCCTGCTGCTGGGGTTTGACGCCACCACGGGCGACCCGGTGGCCTCTGCCGCAGCCTCCGCCATAGGGGCCACAATCGCGCCGCTGATCGACGGGACCATTCCTGAACTCGTAGATGGCCTGGATACGGGAACCCCGTTCACGGATGTTGCAAGCGCAACGACAGTTGATCTGGGCGCGGTCGCATCCGACAAGGTGCGCATCACCGGAACGGACACCATCAACTCGTTCGGGACGGCGGCGGCCGGCACGCGCCGTAAGATTCGTTTCGCAGCCGCGTTGCAGATCACCTACAACGCCACCAGCCTGATCCTGCCCGGCGACGCCAACATCACCACGGCTGCGGACGATTATTGCGAGGCGATCAGCCTGGGCTCCGGAAATTGGTATGTGGGCGATTACCAGCGCGGGGCCGGGGTTCCCACCGCTATCTCCGCGGCTGTGTCCTCTCTGCTCACGGGCACTAAGCATGCCCTTGTGGGCGGGGCTGATGGGGTGCTGGAGGTGGCGACGAAAAGCGACCTCAAGGCGCTTACGGCCGGGGTTGTGGATGCGGTTTGGATGCGCGGACGCGCTTCTGCCGGCGACGGCGGCGAGGGTCTGTTTCGCTGGGCGAGCTCCGACCTCTCCGCCAGTGTGACGGCCGATACGGCTGAGGGGGTCTATGTGCCCCCGACCGGCCAGAACGGCTCTGCCGGCGCTTGGGTGCGCGTTCATAACGGGGTGTTCTATCCTGAATGGTTCGGGACGTCGGCGGCTTGGGGCGCGGCTTTGTCGGCCGCGTTCGCGGCGCTGCCGGCCGCTGGTGGGACGGTCAAGCTTCGGCCTGGCGGGGATTACACCGTTGCGGACGCACAAGTTACCTGCACCAAGGATAACGTCACCTTCGACTGCCGGGACGCGAAGATCAGGCCCAGCTACGCGAGCGGGGCCTTCATCAAGGTCGGGACCGGCTCTGCGCAGCAACAGAACTTCACCGTGCTTGGCGGCTGGTGGCTTTACGAGAGCACGGCTGGCGGTGGGCCCACGCAAGCGGTGTTTGAGCTGCGCGGCTTGCGCAACTTCACCACGCGCGATTGCGTGGCCATCAACGTCTATCAGCTCTGCAAGTGGGGCGATGCGGGCGACGCTCAGCAATGCCTTAACTGGCACAACACCTGTTGCGAATGGGGTATGCGCGCCAACGCCAACGGCGGGCACTCAGATTGCATCGTCGCGGACGGCTCCTCGGGCGGCTATTATGAGGACAGCACGTTCATCGAGGGCGATGCCGGCAGCGTTGCGGCTGTCGTGTCTGTGTTCCGGCTGACCTCGGCTCAGGCGGGGTCGCGGTTCGACCATCTTGAGCGCTCCGGGGGAAATTGGAAGGAGTTTGACTACGGTATCCGCTGCGTTGACGCACGCTTGGTCAATGTAGACATCGCCGCGAATGCTCGCTTTGACGACATGCAAGTGATGGGCGTCTATATCGAAGCGACGGCCGGTGCGACCAAGGGCGGGTGCGAGGATGTGAACGTGCGCGGCTCGTTTGCCGGCCTCGGCATCGGCGGGGTTTGCCGCATCATCGACGGCAAGGGCGGGCTCGGCTTCTCGGACATCACGATTTCCGAAGTGCTCAATACGAATTGCACAGGAAAAGTCGTTTCGCTGGAGACGACTGGCTCTGGAGCGATACATAACGTCCACATCCGCGGCCTACAGGTGGCCGATTACAATCCCGCAGACGCCAATCAGGACGCCATCAGTTTGAGCGGCGATGTGGACGAGTGTTCCATCGATGACGTGGCTGTTGACGGCAAGGCCGGCGCGTCGTTCACCGCGCGCTATGTAATAAATGACGCGACGGGGGCGACGAAAAAGAACCGCATCGGCGCCAATATCTGGGGTGATGTGAATACGGCCGTGGTCAATCGCACCAACGCCGGCAACATCGCCGGGCGGCATCAACTGGCGCGCCCGAACGGCGCCCCGGCCGCCCATTGCAAGTTCGAGGAATACACCTCCAACGACACCTGGACGAAGGATCATCGGGCCGTTTCGGTCTATGTCGAGGTGGTCGGCGCCGGCGGTGGCGGCGGCGGTGGGGCGCGGACGACTTCCGGCAACGCCAGCTCTGGCGGCGGCGGCGGCGGCGGGGCCTCGCCAAAATCCATGTGGTTCGACGCGGCGGACCTTTCCTCAACGGAATCGATCACCGTGGGCGCGGCCGGCGCCGGCGGCGCCGGGGCGACCGCTGACGGCACGGCCGGCGCAGACGGCTCTGCCGGCGGCAACAGCGCGTTCGGGTCCAAGGTCACCTCTTACGGCGGCGGCGGCGGCGCGGGCGGCGAGCCTGCCAACACATCAGGCGGCGGCGGCGGCGCGGGTTTGGCGGGCGCAGGCGGAAGCGCCACGTCCACCACTGGGGGTTCGGCCGGCGGCGGCGGCAACGGCACGGCCGGC
>CALBSY010000333.1 GCA_937967725.1 uncultured Alphaproteobacteria bacterium
GCTCGAGGAAGTCGTGCGCCTGGCCCCGCGCGAGAAAGATCAGGGCTTGTTCAACAACGCTGCGCAGGCCTGGAACCACGCTTTCTTCTGGGAATCGCTCACCCCGACGCCGCAATCTGGTCCGGAAGGCGACCTCAAAACCGCGCTTGAGAAAACCTTCGGTTCACTCGATGCGTTTCGTGACGAATTCAACGCGCGCGCCGGCGGTCACTTCGCGTCGGGTTGGATCTGGCTGGTCGCCGATGGAAAGGGCGCCGTGAAGCTCGAAGACCTGCACGACGCCGGCACGCCGATCGTCGATCCGGCGGTGACGCCTCTCCTCACCTGCGATCTGTGGGAGCACGCTTACTATCTCGATTACAAGAACGAACGTCCGCGATTCCTCGAAAACTTCCTCGGCAAGCTGGCCAATTGGCGCTTCGCCGAGCGGCAATATGAGGCGGCGCGCAAGGGCGGCGAGGGCGGTTGGAGCTTCTCCGCCTGACCGCCGCGCGGCATGGACGCGGGCCTGCTTTGACGCCATAACGGCCCCAAAATTCCACCTTTGGGAGGCCGCCGATGCGCGCGATCCAGAACTTCATCAACGGCAAAAGCGTGTCCGCCGACGGCGGGCGCGCTGGCCGTGTCTACGATCCCAACACCGGCGCCGTGCAGGCCGAAGTCGCGTTCTCGACCGCCAAGGCGCTCGACGCCGCGGTGCAGGCGGCGAAGGCCGCGCAACCCGAATGGGCCGCCACCAATCCGCAGCGCCGCGCGCGCGTGATGTTCGCCTTCAAGGCGTTGGTCGAAAAGAACATGGACGAGCTGGCGCATCTCTTGTCGAGCGAGCACGGCAAGGTGCTGGCGGACGCACGCGGCGACGTGCAGCGCGGCCTTGAAGTGATCGAGTTCGCCTGCGGCATCCCGCATGCGCTGAAGGGTGAATACACCGAGGGCGCGGGCCCCGGCATCGACGTCTATTCGATGCGTCAGCCGCTCGGCGTTGTCGCCGGCATTACGCCGTTCAACTTCCCGGCCATGATTCCGATGTGGATGTTCGGCGTCGCCATTGCGTGCGGCAACACCTTCATCCTGAAGCCCAGCGAAAAGGATCCGTCGGTTCCGGTGCGCCTGGCCGAGCTGATGATGGAAGCGGGCGCGCCCGCCGGCGTGCTCAATGTCGTGCACGGCGATAAGGAAGCGGTCGACGCCATCCTCGCCCATCCCGACATCAAGGCGGTGAGCTTCGTCGGCTCGTCCGACATCGCCCACTACATCTACTCGACCGGTACGGCGAACGGGAAGCGCGTGCAGGCGATGGGCGGCGCCAAGAACCACGGAATCATCCTGCCCGACGCCGACATGGATCAGGCGGTGAAGGATCTGGTCGGCGCCGCGTACGGCTCGGCCGGCGAGCGCTGCATGGCGGTGCCTGTGGGCAAGAAAACCGCCGACGAATTGCGCGAGCGCCTCATTCCCGAGATCGAAAAGCTCAAGGTCGGCATCTCCACCGATCCCGACGCGCAATACGGCCCGGTCGTCACCGCCGCGCACAAGCAGAAGGTCGAGAGCTATATCGGCATGGGCGCCGAAGAGGGCGCCGAACTGGTGCGCGACGGCCGCGGCTTCAAACTGCAAGGCTACGAGGACGGCTTCTTCATCGGCCCGTCGCTATTCGACAATGTGAAGCCGGGCATGAAGACCTATGACGAGGAAATCTTCGGTCCGGTGCTGCAGATCGTACGCGCCGAAACGTTCGAGGACGCCGTGCGGCTGCCGAGCGAGCATCAGTACGGCAACGGCGTCGCCATCTTCACCCGCAACGGCCGCGCCGCGCGCGAGTTCGCCAGCGCCGTCAATGTCGGCCTGGTCGGCATCCACGTGCCGATCCCGGGGCCGGTGGCCTATCACACCCTCGGCGGCTGGAAGCGCTCCGCCTTCGGCGACACCAACCAGCATGGCATGGAAGGCGTGAAGTTCTTCACCAAGGTAAAGACCGTCACCGCGCGCTGGCCCGAAGGCATGACCGAAGACTCAAGCTTCGTCATTCCGACGATGCGATGATGGACCCGCTAATCGCGACGGTCCTGTCGATTAGCGCTTTTCTTACTGCGGCGCCGCCGGTCATATTTGCGCTGGCGGCTCGTGCACCTCGACTCGCTATGGCCGTGGGAGCAGTTGGCATCGCTGCGCCAGTGCTATTCTTGTTTTGGGTCCCGATTGGCGTTGAAGGGGACTTTTATGCGCAACTCGGCACGTTTCTGGGGGGCATGCCAATATTGATCGGCATGATGTGGCTTATCCTGTCTGCTATTGTGTGGGCAACTTGGTGGTTCACGAGACGACGAGCGAAGAACGACAACTCCGATGATTGAGCGGGAAGGGCGTTCTTGGTGCGGAGCGCGTTGCCCGGCGATACACTTAGCGATTTCGATTCGAGGATTGCGTCGCGGCGCGCGGCGACGTGCTCTTCGCCAAAGCGCTCATCCTGCACCGCTCATCGCCCTCTAGGCGCAACACCGGATGCCGCGCCATTCGGATCGATTATTGCCGGGGCCCTGCCTCCGCCGCTGGAATGGGCGGCTTGATCCCCTCGCTTCGAGAGGGGATAGAAGCCTCTATGGGCGACATCCTCACCACCGCCGCCAACGGCCTCGCCACCATCACGCTGAACCGGCCGCAGGCGCTGCACGCGCTCACGACGCACATGTGCGCGGCGATGACCGAGGCGCTGCTGGCCTGGCGCGCGGACGATGCGGTCAAAGCCGTGCTGATCCAGCACCAGCCCGGTACGCGCGGGTTCTGCGCCGGCGGCGACATCCGCATGATCGCCGAGAGCGGCGCAGGCGACGGCAAGGCGGCGCGCGAGTTCTTCTTCACCGAATATCGGCTGAACCATCAGCTGTTCCATTATCCAAAGCCGGTCGTCGCCCTGATCGACGGCGTCACCATGGGCGGCGGCGTCGGCATTTCCATGCCCGCGCGCTTCCGCGTCGCCACCGAGAACACCACCTACGCCATGCCCGAAACCGGCATCGGGCTTTTCCCCGACGTGGGCGGCGGCTGGTATCTGCCGCGCAAGCCAGAGAATATCGGCATGTGGCTGGCGCTCACCGGC
>CALBSY010000334.1 GCA_937967725.1 uncultured Alphaproteobacteria bacterium
CGCAGCCGGATCAAGAAGGCGTCGTCGACGCCGACTTCGAGGAAGTCGACGGCAACAACAAGAAGAGCGCTTAAGACAGCGACGTCATCGAGGTCGGGCGATGCGGCAGCGCTTATCAAGAACTGACATGAGGCGGCGCCCCTCCTTGCGGGGGCGCCGCCTCTTCCTCATCTGGTGCGCATCATGAGCGCCGGACGCGATTATTACGAAGTGCTGGGCGTGCCGCGCGACGCGGACGCGGCGGCGATCAAGTCGGCCTTCCGTAAGCTCGCTATGAAGCTGCACCCAGACCAGAACCCGGGCTGCAAAGTCTCCGAAGAAAAATTCAAGGAAATCGGCGAGGCCTATTCCGTCCTCTCCGATCCGCAGAAACGGGCAGCGTACGACCGCTATGGCAAAGCCGCGTTTCAGAACGGCGGTGCGGGCGCTGGCCCATTCGGGCCTGGTTCTGCCGGCTTCAACGACTTCTCTGATCTGTTCAACGAGATCTTCGGCGGCGGCTTTGAGGAGATGTTCACGCGCGGCGGGCGGCGAAGCGGCCCCGAGCGCGGCGCGGACCTTCGCTACGACGTCGAGATCACACTCGAACAAGCTTTCCGCGGCATGGAGCGCGAGATCGTCGTGCCGCGTGCGCAGGCGTGCGAACCCTGCTCCGGCTCAGGTTCAGAAGGCAATGCGCCGCTGGAGACCTGCCGCACTTGCCAAGGCGCCGGTCAAGTTCGCGCCAGCCAAGGCATGTTCCGCATCGTGCGCACCTGCCCCGCGTGCCACGGCCGCGGCCAAGCCATCAAGACGCCGTGCAGAAGCTGCGGCGGACGCGGCCTGGTGCAGAAAGAACGCGCGCTTTCGGTGAAAATCCCCGCTGGGGTCGAGGATGGAACGCGCATCCGCCTCGCCGGCGAAGGCGACGTGGGCGGGCGCGGCGGTCCGCCCGGCGATCTCTATCTCTTCCTTTCGGTGAAGCCGCATGCCTTGTTTGAGCGCGACGGCCCCGATCTCTATTGCCGCGCGCCGACGCCGATGTGCAAGGCCGCGCTCGGCGGCGAATTGGAAGTGCCGACCATCGATGGCGACCGCGCCAAGGTGTCCATCCCGGCCGGCGCTCAAACCGGGCGGCGTTTCCGGATCAAAGGCAAGGGCATGTCGCACTTGCGCGGGAGGGAGCGCGGTGACCTGCACGTCGAGCTTCTGGTTGAGACGCCGGTCAACCTCACGAGCAAGCAAAAAAAACTGCTGGAGGAGTTCTCCAAGGAGTGCTGCGAGGAGTCGCATCCCCAGACGCAGGGCTTTTTCGACAGCGTGAGGAAGTTCTTCGAGACCAGCAGCGAGCCGCCGGCGCGCTAAATTTCCGAGCGCGGACCGCTTGCCGCTTACCGGCTGGCGGTCCAAGAACGCGCACATGACGCTTTCCATCGCCATCGCCGGCGCCGCCGGTCGCATGGGCCGCGCGCTGATCCGCGCCGCCAGCGCAGATGCGCGTTTCGCCGTCACGGGCGGCACGGAGCGTGACGGCCCTTACCTCGGCGCCGATCTCGGCGTGTTGGCCGGAGATGCCGCGCTTTCCGTGCTTGCCACCGCGAGCGCCGATACAGCTGGCGCGCAGGCCGACGTCTGGCTCGACTTCACCACGCCCGACGCAACGCTTGACGCGCTCAACCAGCTCGCCGCAACCAAAGTGCGCGCCGCGATCATTGGGACGACCGGCCTAACCCCTGATCAGGATCAGCAAATCGCCGCGCATGCCACGCGCATCGCCATCGTGCGCTCCGGCAACTTCAGCCTCGGCGTGAACTTGCTGGCCGCGCTGGTCAAACAAGCAGCGTCGGCGCTGGGTCCGGACTGGGACATCGAAATCAGCGAGACGCACCATCGCCGCAAAGTGGACGCGCCCTCCGGCACGGCGCTGCTGCTCGGCCATGCAGCGGCTGAAGGCCGAGGCGCCAAACTCGATGAACTGCGTCTGCCGCCCCATAATGGCGTCACCGGTGAACGCCATGTTGGCGGCATTGGCTTCGCCGTCAGCCGCGCGGGCGGGATTGTCGGCGAGCACGACGTCCGCTTCGCCGCCGAGCGCGAAACACTGACGCTCGCACACGTGGCCCTGGACCGCGCCGTGTTCGCCGACGGCGCGCTGGCGGCCGCACTGTGGGCGGCTGACAAGCCACCCGGCCTATATGCGATGAGCGACGTGCTCGGCCTTTAGCCGCGCCGCGCCCGGTGCAACGCAACGTTCAGCGCCGCCGCGAACGACGCGCACTCCTTTGGGGTGAGAAACGCGCCCAGCCTGATCTGCCGTTCGCCCGAGCGCACGATGACGCCTTTCCCTTCCTGCATCACGCGCGCCCAAACCGGGTTCAGCACCCAATGCGCCGTATCGCCGTTCGCACCGACGCTCGCCACGTGAATGCGGTGAGCGCCCACGCGCACATATTCGGCCGCCTGCGCGGCGCGGTAATTCCAACGGAAAGCCAGCCACAGCGCCAGCACATCAAGCCCAAGAAAACCCGCGACCGGAAAGGCGCCGTTGACGACAAAAACCGTGGCTACAACCACGTTCACGGCAATCACCACGATCAGCATGATGCGAAAAGCGGAAAGGCTGAGGCTGCGATGCGGACGCAGCACCGCGTCCATATAAAGTTCGCCTTCAAGCGATGGCGGTGACGGCGTGCGTTCCCATTGCGGGGTCATGCTCCTAAAGGTAACCCAATCGCGCCAACCGCCAAGGACTTCCAGCACGTGGCCAAGCGCCTGACCAAAACCAAAGCGGAAGAACTATATGCGCGTCTAGCCGAAATTCGGCCGGACCCACGCACTGAACTCGAATACACAAATGCGTACACCCTATTGGTAGCCGTCGTACTCTCGGCGCAAGCAACGGACAGAGGCGTGAACCGCGCCACAAAAGGTCTCTTTCCGCTCGCCGATACGCCGAAAAAAATGCTGGAACTGGGCGAGGAAGGCGTCGGTGAGCGGATCAAGACGATCGGCCTCTGGCGCAACAAAGCCAAGAACGTGATTGCTCTTTCGCGGGCGTTGATAGACCGCCACGGGGGCCAAGTGCCGCGCGAACGCGATGCTTTGGAAGCACTGCCCGGCGTCGGACGCAAGACGGCCAACGTCGTGCTGATGGAAGTGTTCGGCGAAGGCACTATTGCGGTCGACACGCATGTTTTCCGTGTCGCCAACCGCACTGGTTTGGCGGACGCGAAAACGCCGGTGGAGGTTGAATCGCAACTCATGCGCATCACGCCGGCGCGCTTTCTGCATGGCGCGCATCACTGGCTTATTCTGCATGGCCGCTATACGTGCCTAGCCCGTTCGCCCGCCTGCCCGCGCTGCGCTATAGCCGATATCTGCCTCTACAAGCATAAGACCCGCGTAATACCGGCGCCCGCGAAGAAGCGGCCCACGACAAAGTCAAGCAAGCGCTAGCCGCGGCGCTGCGCGGCTTCGGTGGCGCATTGGTCCAAACTCGGTGTGGTTTCGCCCGCGCGCCGCGCGCTCGGATGCGCTTCGGCAAGACGCATCTCGTTGCGCCCGTCCGCCGCGAACAGCAGCAGCAAGGCGCAGCTTTCGAGTCTATAGGTCAACGCTAATCCGGCGCCGTCGCGACGTTCGATATCCGGCGCGCCCAGCGCGCGCTCGATGTCGGTCCGGCTCGCCGCTCCTGCGCCCCCTGCTGAGGCGAGCAATTGCGCTGCACGGGACGGCTCTTGGGTCTGAGGGACAGACGGCGCCGGCGCATGTGCTGAGGGAGCGGTTGCACATGCGGCAAGCACAAGAGCCAAGACGGTGAGGGCGAGTTGTCGCATGCGCGAACCATGCCGTCCGATTCGCGACGCCGCAATGCTTGCCACGCCACGCCGCGCGGGTTTTAACGGCGCATGAGCACCCCAACCTACGATGTCGTCGCTGTCGGCAACGCGATTATCGACGTTCTGAAGAACGTTCCTGACGCATTTCTGGCCGAGGAAAACATCGCCCGCGGGGCGATGACGTTGATCGACGAAGACCGCGCCGCGCATTTGACCGCGCGTATGGCGGGCGCTGTGCTTGCGGCCGGCGGGTCCGCCGCCAACACGATGACCGGAGTCGCCAGCTTTGGCGGCAAGGCCGGCTACATCGGCAAGGTCGCCGACGATGAACTCGGCGCGCGGTTTACCTCGGAGTTCCGCGCCGCCGGCGTAGCCTTTGATACACCGCCGCGCCCTGCCCCACCGGGCACCGCGCGCTGTTTAATTGCGGTTACGCCGGACGGCCAGCGCTCCATGAACACGTACCTCGGCGCCTCAACACTGCTTGCGCCTAGTGATGTCGATGTGGCGTTGATCGCCGCGGGGTCGATCCTCTTTCTCGAAGGCTATTTGTTCGACCGTGAGGAGGCGAAAGCGGCCTTCGTGCATGCCGCTGAAATCGCACGCGGCGCTAAGCGCAAGGTGGCGCTCACGCTGTCGGATGTGTTTTGCGTTGAGCGCCATCGCGACAGTTTCAAGCATCTGGTGTCCGGCCATGTCGACATCCTGTTCGCCAACGAGCAGGAGATTCTCTCGCTTTACGAAGAGCGCGACCTCGGCGCGGCCTTGGCGCAAGCACGCAGGGCGTGTCCGGTGGTCGTCGTGACGCGGTCGGAGATCGGTTCACTGATCGCCGCCGGCAATGAGTCGATCGAGATCAAACCGTTTCCCGTCGAGAAGGTAACGGACACAACTGGCGCAGGCGATCAGTACGCCGCCGGTTTTCTGTTCGGTTTTGCACGCGGTCGGCCGTTGAGAGAATGCGGCCAGCTGGCGTCCCTCGCCGCCGCCGAAGTCGTTTCGCACATGGGGCCGCGGCCGGAGACCAATCTGCGCGGCCTGGCGCTCGAGCACGGGTTGAGCGTTTAGGGCGTCTCCGCCGCGCCGATCGCACGAATGTCAACGGCGCGCACCCGGTCTACGCCACCCGCTTCATAGAGCGAGCGGCTGGTTGTGAGCTCGGCGATGCGTTCTTCGACTTCGAAACCCGCAGCGCGCAACCTGCGCCCGACTTCGGCGGCGCGCGCTGTCGCGAACGCCTGCGATGCGGCGCTGACGCCGGTGTTGCGTCCGGAGAGGCCTTCTAGTCGAACGCGCGCGGCGCCCCAACGGCGCAAGCCCCAAATGATTGCGTCGAGATCACGCTGGCCTGCTTCCGTCAGCACAACTGCGTCATCGTCAAAGCCGACCCAAAGCCGCTCTTGAAACGGCGGAATCACCGCAACGCGCCAGCCAGGACGCAAGGCATCGAGCCGTCGCTCCTCTTCACGGTAGTCAGCCAAGCTGCGCTCGGGCAGCGGGGCGCTGGCGAGAAAGATCGTGCGTGTCGAGAGATCGGCCCAAGCCGATAGCGTCGGCGTACGCGCCGCCTGACGCACCGCTTCTATTGGCGGGGTCGAACCGGGTTGCGGCGCGAGAGCCGCTTCGATCATCGCCTGCGTCTCCGCGCGCGGATTGGTGGCCACCAATTGCTGCAGGCTGACTAGTGGCGGCGCGTGTAAACGTTCCTCCAGCGCCTGCGCAAGGCGCGGCTCGGCGTCTTCAACGTAGCGCTCGGTGATGACAACGGCTTCGACTCGCGGCCGCTCGAGGTTCGGCCACGTGACGCTCACTTGCGCGATGCTGCCAAAGTCCTCGCCCATGATTTGCGCGATCTGGCGCCGCGCCGCATTGATAGCCACGGCCTCCTGCGACACGCGGCGCAACGTCAGCGCCAGCGGCGTCGCCAGCACCAGCAACGCCGCAGCGCCCGCCGCCACCAGCCGCCAGGTCACGCGTACGCCCCAGAAAGGCCGCGCTACGCCGCGCACGCGCGTCACCACGGCGAACGCAAGCGAGATCGCAGCCAAGTTGGTGAGGAACAGCAGCAGCGAGCCGAACACGAAGTCGAGCCGCCAAACGGCGATGCTATAGCCCAGCGCCGCCAGCGGCGGCATCAGTGCTGTGGCGATGGCGACGCCGATCGCGGTTTCACCGCGGCGGTGCACCGTCGCGTAGCCGCCGGCCAAACCAGAGAGCAGCGCCACGGCAAGATCGAGCAGGGTCGGCGCGGTGCGCGCCACGATTTCGGGCGTGGCGTTGCGTATCGGGCTCAGCCCGGTGATCGCCACGCCGATCAAAACGCCGACGACAGCGCCGATGCCGACCGCGCGCGCGGCGCGGAAAATACGGTCGCTGTCGGCAGAAGCGAGGCCAAACCCGAGCGCGCCAATGGGCCCCATTAGGGGTGAGACCAGCATCGCGCCGATCACAACGGCCGGAGAGGATTGCAATAGACCAAGCGTGGCGATGCCGGCCGAGAGCGCGCACATCAACACGTAGCGCTCGGTGAGGGCGCCCTCCTCCTCGATATGCTGGCGCACTTCCTTGGCTTCCTCGGGCGGAAGCTGCATCAGCGCTAGGCGGCGCAAGCGCATGAAGCCGAGGCGCACCAGTGCACGCAGCCTAGCGATGCTCCAGGCAGACTCTTCTTGTTCGGGGACGCTCTGTTCGCTCAACTCTGCCTCGCGCGACGCGCGAGCATAAGCGGCGGAAGTTAAGGACGATGGGCTGAAGGGTTACGGAAGTCTTACAAGATAAAGCGTGAGAGATCGGCGTTCTTAGCCAAATCGCCAACCTGCTTACGCACGTATTCCGCATCGATCCGAACCGTCTCTCCGCCGCGGTCCGGGGCCGTGAAGCTCACGTCGTCGAGCAGCCGCTCCATGAGGGTCTGCAATCGCCGGGCGCCAATATTCTCGACCGCCGAGTTCACGTCAGCTGCAAGAGTCGCGATGGCTTCGACGGCATCTTCCGTGAGGTCCAATGTCAGCCCTTCGGTCTGCATCAGCGCTTTGTATTGCGTGACGAGACTAGCCTCGGGCTCGGTGAGAATGCGGCGGAAGTCCTCGCGCGTGAGCGCCTTTAGTTCAACACGGATCGGCAACCGTCCCTGCAGTTCCGGGAGCAAATCGGAGGGCTTTGCGACATGGAATGCGCCTGATGCAATGAACAGGATGTGATCGGTCTTCACGGGCCCGTGCTTGGTCGCGACGATTGTGCCCTCGATCAGCGGCAGCAGATCGCGCTGTACGCCCTCGCGACTAACATCGCCTCCGCCGATGCGCTCCGAGCGGGCGGCAATCTTGTCGATCTCGTCCAAGAACACGATGCCGTCTTCCGCGGTCAGCCGCAGCGCTTCCTTCACCAGCGCATCCTGGTCCACCAGCTTGTCGCTCTCCTCGCGCAGAAGCGGCTCATAAGCTTCTTCGACGGCCATGCGTACGTGCTTGGTGCGGCGGCCAAAGGCCTTGCCAAAAATTTCACCGATATTGACCACGCCGACGCCGGGTTGGCCTGGAATGTCCAGATTACCAAGCGGCGTCGCTGCGTCTTCGACCTCGATCTCGACCGCGGATTGACCTAGTTCGCCATTGCGCAGACGCCTGCGAAACGACTCGCGCGTCGCCTGCGATGCGCCCTGTCCCACCAGCGCGTCGAGCACGCGCTCCTCGGCAGCCGCCTCGGCGCGGGCGCGCACCTCGCGGCGCTTTTGCTCGCGCACCATGTTGAGCGCGACCTCAACAAGATCGCGCACGATCTGCTCGACATCACGCCCGACATAACCGACCTCGGTGAATTTGGTCGCCTCCACTTTGAGGAAGGGGGCGTTGGCTAGCCGGGCGAGCCGGCGTGCGATTTCGGTTTTGCCAACGCCCGTCGGGCCGATCATCAGGATGTTCTTGGGTGTGATCTCCTCACGCAGACTCTCGGGCACCTGCTTGCGCCGCCAGCGGTTGCGCAGAGCGATGGCGACAGCCCGCTTGGCGTCGTCTTGGCCAACGATGTAGCGATCAAGTTCGGAGACAATTTCACGCGGAGAGAAATGGGTCATGCGCCCATGACTTAGCGGGCGCACCGGGTCGCGCAAGCCCCGTTCAGGCCGCCAGGGCGGCGTCGCGCGCCCGAGTGTAGCTAAGATCCGTAAGCTTCTTTTCGACGTTTAGCTCGGTGACAATTCCCCGCTCCACTATGAGCATAAACCGGGTCGATGTTTCGCCGAGAACGAGTTCGGGGCCATAGGTGCAAACGCCGAGCGAGCGCGCCAAGGCGAGGTTGCCGTCTGAAAGAAACAGCAGATGCCCTCTTGGATCGAATGGTCTGCCCACGCATGAACCACCCACGGATTGTCCGGCGCAACGCAGACTACAGTGTCGAACCCGCTCGCTCGCAGGTGGGCGATGTTGGCAAGGATGTCGGGAATGTGGCGGCACGTACAAACCGGCGTGAATGCGCCCGGTACGCCGACGACAGCCACGCGCTTGCCTGCCAACAACTCGTGCAGCAAGCTTCCTGGACCTCACTACCGCACTAATTTAGCTGCTCTTAGGCAGCGTTTCGATCGTCAGACTTACATTGGTATAAACCCAGATATCCGCGGC
>CALBSY010000335.1 GCA_937967725.1 uncultured Alphaproteobacteria bacterium
TTGGGCAGCGGCGCATAGCGCGCGGAATCCTCACCGCCTTCGCCGGAGACGGAACGCGCGCCGATCCGATTCATGGCGATGTTCAAGGCGCCGTGCGCTTCCGGCGACAGCGCACCGAGGCTCATGCCGGGCGTGACGAATCGCTTGCGGATTTCGTTGACACTCTCGACGTCCGAAAGCGGCGTCGGGTTGATCAACTCTTCGCGCACTTCGAGCAGGTCGCGCAGTTGGATCGGCTGATCCAGGCGACGGTCGCGCACTTTATCCGAGTACTTCTTGTAGGCGGCGAAGTCGCCGGTGTCGCACGCGTGCTGCAATTGATGGATGCCGGCGGCTTCGAGCGCGTGACGCTCGCCGGAGGCGCGGTAGCGATAGAGGCCGCCAACAGGGAGCGCGACGAGCGTTTCGTCATAGGCGCGCGCGTGCTGATCTGCGGCCTCGATGGCGAGGCCGCTCAGGCCGATTCCGGAAATGCGGCTCTGTAAGCCCGGGAAGAACTCGTCCACCAGCGCGCGTGAGAGGCCGAGAGCTTCGAAATTCAGGCCACCGCGATAGGAGGATATGACGGCGATGCCCATTTTAGAGATGATCTTGAGCAAGCCAGCTTCCAACGCTTCGCGGTAGTTGGCGCACGCCTGCTCGCGCGTGAGCTTGCCCGACAGCCCGCGCTGCGCGCGATCTGCAATGGTGTCCAGCGCGAGATACGGGTTCACTGTCGTGGCGCCGCAGCCGATCAGCACGGCGGCATAGTGCGGATCGAGGCACTCGGCGCTGCGCACGCTGAGCGAACAAAAGGTGCGCTTGCCGCGCTCGGTCAGGTGCGCATGCACGCCGCCGACAACCAGGATCATTGGGCAGGCGATGCGGTCGGCGCCCTGCCTTTCGTCGGTGAGCACAATGTGGCTGCGGCCGTGTTCACCGCGCACGGCCTGAAGCGCATCCTGTTTGATCCGGTCGAGCGCGGCGCGCAGCGCGGCGCCGGCATCCTCGCCAGGCTTGGGCGCAGGGAAGGTGCAATCGATGACAGCGAGGTCTTCGCCCAGTTCTTCGACTAGGCGCTCGAACATGCCGTTGGTCAGGATGGGACTGGAAAGCACGAAGACGTTGGTCTGAGTCTCGTCTTGCGCCAGCACGTTGCCGAGGTTCTTGAAACGCGTGGCCAGACTCATCACCCGGCCTTCGCGTAGCGGGTCGATCGGCGGATTGGTGACTTGGCTGAAGTTCTGGCGGAAGTAGTGCGACAGCGGACGCGTCTGCTCGGACAAAACCGCGAGCGGCGCGTCGTCGCCCATCGAGCCGATGGCTTCCCTGCCCTCCTCCAGCATCGGCTGCAGCAGCAGCTCGATGTCTTCCATCGTGTAGCCGGCGGCGGCCTGGCGGCGCAGCAGCGTCTCGCGGTCGCTGTAGAGGCGCGGCTCATCGCCTTCGAGCTTGGCGTCGAGATCGATGACGTTTTTCAGCCAGTCGCCGTATGGGTGTTGCGCGGCGAGGCGGTCGACCAGCTCTTCGTGATGGAACAGCCGCCCTTCGTGAGTGTCGACCGCCACCATTTGCCCCGCGCCGATACGGCCACGTTCAAGGATGACGCGGTCGTCGAGCGGGCACATGCCGGTTTCACTGCCGACGACGAGCAAGCCATCCTGTGTCAGCGCATAGCGCAGCGGGCGCAGGCCGTTGCGATCGAGCCCGGCGACGGCCCAGCGGCCATCGAAGATGGCGAGCGCGGCCGGGCCGTCCCACGGCTCCATCACCGCGTTGGAGTAAGCGTAGAGCGCGCTGTGCGCGGGCTTCATCGTTTGCGACTTGGCCCAGGCTTCGGGGACGAGCAGCGTTTTGGCCATCGGCGCTTCGCGACCGGCGCGCACCAGCAGTTCAAACACGTTATCGAGCGCGGACGAATCCGAAGCACCGGGCTGAATCACCGGCTTCACGTCGCGGTCCGCGTCGCCGAACGCGCTCGACGTCATGCGGATCTCGTGACTCTTCATCCAATTGACGTTGCCCTTGAGCGTGTTGATCTCGCCGTTGTGGGCGAGCATTCGGAAGGGCTGCGCCAGACGCCATTGCGGGAACGTGTTGGTCGAATAGCGCTGGTGATAGATGGCGACCGCGGAAACAAAGCGTTCGTCTTTCAGATCGGGATAGAACGCATCGATCTGCTGAGCCAGGAACATGCCCTTGTAGACCAGCGTCTGTGCCGAGAGCGAGCACACGTAGAACTCGCTGATGTTATCAGTGAGCGCGCGCCGCTCGATGCGACGCCGGCAGATGAAGAGTTCGCGGTCGATAGTTTCGGCGTCGCGCCCGCGCGGATCGTGGAACAACACCTGCTCGATTTCGGGACGCGTCGCGTTGGCCTTTTCGCCGATCTGGCTGATGTCGACCGGCACCTGGCGCCAGCCGTACAGCACAAAGCCGGCGCGGATGATCTCGCTCTCGACGATGACGCGCGCGCGCTCCAGCGCGGCGAAATCGTTCCGCGGCAAGAAAATCTGGCCAACGAAAGTCGGCCCGTCCTTCGGCGTATGGCCGGTGCGTTGGACGGCTTCGCGGAAGAAATCCTGCGGCGCGTCGATCAAGATTCCGGCGCCATCGCCGGTCTTGCCATCGGCGTCCACAGCGCCGCGGTGCCACACCGCCTTCAGCGCCTGCAGCGCCAGCGTGACGACATCGCGGCGCGGCGCGCCGTCGACGGTGACGACGAGGCCCACGCCGCACGCGTCGCGCTCATGCTCGGCGCGGTAGAGCCCATTGCGCTCAAGGCGCTCGCGCTCGCGGAGGTAGCGCGCGATGTCCTGGCACGCGCTCATTCCGCGGCCACGGTTGCATTGGACTGAATCCAGGCGTGCATGGCGTCGGCGGCGTCGCGGCCTTCGCGGATCGCCCACACGACAAGCGAAGCGCCGCGCACGATGTCGCCGGCGGCGTACACGCCGGGCTGACTCGTCGCGTAGGTCACGGGATCGGCTTTAACTGTGCCCCAGCGCGTGAGATCCACGTTCCAGCCGCTCAGATCTTCCGCATCGAAGCCGAGCGCGGCGATGACAAGATCACCTGGCACGTCATAGGCGCCGCCCGGCGCTTCTTCGGGCGGCTGGCGCCCGCTGGCGTCCGGGGCGCCGAGACGCATGCGCGCGGCTTTCACGCCGACCTTGCGCACCGCTTTCGGCGCGGCGAGCCAATCGAACAGAACCCCCTCCTCTTCGGCGTGGGTCACCTCGCGCTGCGAGCCCGGCATGTTGGCGCGGTCGCGGCGATAGAGGCAGGTGACCGATTTGGCGCCCTGACGGCGCGCGGTGCGCACGCAATCCATCGCCGTGTCGCCGCCGCCGATGACGACGACGCGGCGATCCTTGGCGTTGAGTGCGCCGGAGGTGAAGCCCGGCACATCGTCGCCGAGGCCAATGCGATTGGCGGCGATCAGGAAGTCGAGCGCGGGCGCCACGTTCTGTTCGTTGGGTGCGTTCAGCGGCTTGGCCTTGTAGACGCCGGTGGCGATCAGCACCGCGTCATGGCGGCGGCGCACATCGTCAAAGCTCAGGTCAGCGCCGACATCGCACTTCAGTTCGAACTTCACGCCGCCGTCGATTAGCCGCTGCGCGCGCCGTTCGATAACTTCTTTTTCCAGCTTGAAGTTCGGGATGCCGTAAATGAGCAGGCCGCCGACGCGGTCGTGGCGGTCGTACACAGTCACTTGATAGCCGCGCAGGCGCATGCGTTCGGCGGCCGCTAAACCCGCGGGTCCGGCGCCGACAATGCCGATGCTTTCGGTGCGCTCGGCGCGCGGGGCGATGGGCGCGACCCAGCCTTCCTTCCACGCCGTCTCGGTCAGGTACTTCTCGACCGCGCCGATGGTGACGCTGCCGTGGCGGGATTGCTCGATCACGCAGGCGCCTTCGCACAGGCGGTCCTGCGGGCAGATGCGCCCGCACACTTCGGGCATCGAGTTGGTGGCGGCGGAGACCTCATAGGCTTCCCGCAGACGGCCCTCGGCGGTGAGCTTCAGCCAATCGGGGATGTTGTTGTGCAGCGGGCACCCGGTTTGACAGAAAGGCACGCCGCACTGGGCGCAACGGCCTGCCTGGTCGGCCGCCTTCTCCGCGATGAACTCGGCGTAGATTTCATGGAAGTCGCCCGCCCGTTCCGCCGGGGGACGCTTGTCGGGCCAAGCCTGCTCGACGGACACGAATTTCTGCATGCGTTCGGCCAAGAACGCCCTCCAAACGAGGCAAGAGCGGGAGATTATTTCTCTATGGCGTGATTCACGCCGCTTTCAAGCAATAGGCTGCCTTTTCAGCTTCGGCTGGCCTGAAAATCGCTCTTCCGCCCGCTGGCGACGCACTTCATGGTCGCCCCGCTCAGAAAGGGGGCGCCTGCCTTGGACCTGCTCGACCTCGCCCGCGCCGCTTTGCTCGGCGTCCTGCAAGGGCTCACCGAATTCCTCCCTGTTTCGTCCACCGGCCACCTGCTCATTTTCGGGCGAGCGATCGGCTACGACGATCCCGGCGGCGTGTTC
Source organism: uncultured Alphaproteobacteria bacterium (assembly GCA_937967725.1). Lineage (GTDB taxonomy): Bacteria > Pseudomonadota > Alphaproteobacteria > Caulobacterales > Aquidulcibacteraceae > Vitreimonas. The sequence goes on from CALBSY010000335.1 coordinate 4,517, forward strand.
ACCGTGATGATTCAACTGGGCTCGATCCTCGCGGTGATGTGGCTCTACCGGCAACGCATCTGGGACGTGGTGACCGGACTTCCCACTAAGCCGGAGGCGCGGCGGTTCGCGCTAATGCTGTTCTTCGCATTTCTGCCAGCGGCGTTCACCGAGTTGCTGGCGAACTAATACACACGCAACGAGCTTTACATCCGACTCGACATCATCGCGATTGCGCTGATCCTCCGCGGCTTCGCCATGCTGGCGATCGAGAAATGGCCCCCGAAGGTCGAGGTGAAGGACGCGGCGGAGACGCCGATCTGGCGCGCCGTCGGCGTCGGCGCATTCCAGACGCTGGCGCTCATTCCCGGCGTGTCGCGCTCGGGGGCGACGATCTTTGGTGGTCTGGCGCTGGGTCTCGATCGCCGCGCGGCGGCCGAGTTTTCGTTCTTTCTCGCCATGCCGACCATGGTGGCGGCGTTCGTGCTCGATTTCTGGACGGTGAAGGATCACATCACCGCGGACCGCATCGCCGAGATCGCGGTGGGTTTTGTGTTCGCGTTCATTTCCGCGGCCCTGGTGGTCAAGCCGTTCCTGGATTTCGTGACGCGCGTGGGCTTCGGGCCGTTCGCGTGGTATCGCATTGTCTTCGGCGCCGTAATCCTCGGCGTTCTGGCGATGGGATGGTTGTGACGACGATCTGGACGATCGGCTACGAAGAGGTTGGCGTGCCGGATTTCGTCGCCGCACTGAAGACGGCGAAGATCAAGACGCTGATCGATGTACGCGATGTCGCCAATTCGCGGCGCGCGGGTTTTTCGAAGAAGTCGCTCGCCGCAGCGCTGGGCGAGGCTGGCATCGCCTACGTCCATATGAAGGCGCTCGGCACGCCGAAAGCCGGACGCGAGGCGGCGCGCAGGGGCGATGTCGCGACGATGCAGGCGATCATGGAGGCGAAGCTCGACGATCCGGAGAGCCAGATGGCGCTGGCGGAGGCCGCCGAGATCGCCGGCAAGGCACCCACCGCCCTAATGTGCTTGGAGCACGATTGGCGCGTGTGTCACCGCAGCCTGGTGGCGCGACGGCTAGAGGCTTTCGGCATCAAGCCGACGCATCTTTCCCCCGCACCGACTGAATAGCCGCCAGCACGAGCAGCGCGATCCAATAGATCGTGAATGCGCCGGCGAACGCACGCGTGCTGAGCAGCTCAACATAGGCGGCCGCGACAAACAGGATCGGCGCAAGCGCGATCACCGCCAGAATCCAGCGCCTGTTTGGCGCCGTAATGCACAGGCTGGCGACGGCCACGCCGTTCAGCGCCAGCGCAAAATACTTAATCCAGTGCCATGGAGCGATCGGCAGATGCGCTTCGACATTCGCGATATCGGCGGTGAGCTGCAACTGCTTCCACGTTTCAACGGCGTCAGCCGTGGCGCCGATGACGGCGAAAAGCATGGCAAGCTGCGTCCAGCGATTGCGCAGGCCGCCAAGCATAACTGCGGCGGCGGAGAGAAACAGCAGATACGCAGGAACGAACGCCCACAGATCAAGCCGATTGAGCGCATCCATCGCCGCGATGCGGCGCGCATCGGGCGGCGAACCAAACACGGCGGCAATGTCGGCCGGCGTTTCGGCGCGCTGGAAAGTGCTGACGGCGCTGCTGATCTCGCTGCGCGCGTACACATCCGACATGGCGGGCTGCGAACCGAGCGCGATAAAGGCGATGAGGGTGGCGATCCCCAGCGCCAAAGTCAGCAGCGGCAGCGTGCGCGCGCTCATGCGGGATTCTGGCGGGTTTGGAATTGCCCGTAAGGCCGGAAGCGCCAAAGATAGCTCGGCGTAATCGCTTCCACTGTTTCAAGTTGAGTGACGCCGAGATCTTGGATTGTGCGGGCGGCAGGATCGGCGCCGACGATGTTATCTCGCTTCAGCATTGTCACTTGGTCGCCGGTCAGCGGCGGATCGGCGAACGGATAAAGGGCGAAGACCCAGCTCAGCAACAATCCCATCGGATGCGCTATGAAAAAGGGAAGCGGCGCCAGCGGCACGCGGCGCGCCGTCTCGCGCGCGATGTACTGCATCAACTCTTTGAAGGTGTAAACGCGCGGCCCCCCGAGCTCGTAGACCCGTCCCTGCGCGCCAGGATCGCTGAGCGCCGCACAGACAGCGTCAGCCACGTCGCCGACGAAAACCGGCTGGAATTTGGTCTTGCCGCCGCCGATCAGCGGCACGGTTCCCAACATCCCGAACAGCCAAGGATTGCGCATCATCTGGCCGAAACGATTGAAAAAATGATCTTCCGGGCCAAACACGATCGAGGGCCGCAAGATCGTGGCGCTCGGCAACGCCTCAAGCACCGCGCGCTCGCCAGCGTATTTGCTACGCGCATAATTGGCGCCCTTCGGCGCGGCGCCTAACGCGGAGATATGCACCATCCGCGTAATCCCGCGCTTGGCGGCGGCCTCAGCCACGGCGCGCGCGCCCTCGACGTGAAGCGCTTCAAAGGTCTGCGGACCGCTTTCATTCAGAATCGCAACCAAATTCACAACCGCGTCAGCGCCCTCGAGCGCGGCGTCCACCGATTCACGGAACCGCACATTGGCCTGCATCAACTGAATTTGACCGACATCGCCCATCACGCGCAATTCGTGGCCGAGATGCGGGCGGCGCATGGCGATGCGCACACGCGCGCCGCGTTTGGCAAGAGCGCGGACAACCTGCTTGCCGATGAATCCCGAGCCGCCGAACACAACGACTAGCTGCTCACGCATGAATTGCTCCGTCATCGCAGATTCAGCGCGGTGGCGTCACGGTCTGGCACGGCGCTGAGACAATCATGTCCAGTTTGTGTCGGCTATGCAGCGTTCGACGCAGATTGGCAACTGACTCAGTTCCGCACCGGCGCGACAGCTTGGCTCATGTTCCCCAGGAACGTTGCTTTCGCCGCCGGGTTGGACTCGCAACGGTCCCCGAGGGGCCGCCAAGAATGAGGAAGGAACGATGAAAAAGCTTCTAGCAGCCGCCGCCGCTGTAAGCGTTCTCGCCGTGGCGGCGCCGGCCTCCGCCCAGGTCTGGCAAAACATTAATCAACGCCAAGCCAACCTTGAACATCGCATCGATGTGGGCGTCCGTAACGGGTCGCTCACACGCGGTGAAGCCGCGCGCCTCCGCGCTTAGTTCCGCGATCTGGCGCCCCTGGAGGCCCATTATCGCCGCACCGGCCCTGGTTTGAGTTTGGCGGACCGGCGCGA
>CALBSY010000336.1 GCA_937967725.1 uncultured Alphaproteobacteria bacterium
GCCGAGCGCGGAAGTACGCCGCGACGAATACGGCAACCTGCAAGTACGGCTGAGCCCGGACCATGAATGGGCCTACCTCAACTCGCCGGGCCTCTCGTCCGAGGATGCGTTGACGACCGGCGAAGTCATTGCGCGCTATTCACCGGCCGCGCGCGTTTCGGCGTTGCCGCGGACTTTTGCGGGCCGCGGCGCGACGGCGTTCGCGACGGGCGCGGCGACAGAAGAAGCCTCGCAACAAGCGGACGATCTTGTCGGCGGACCTGAGGGCGCAGACCATGGTCGCAGCCTTGAGGCTGGCGCCTGGAATATGGGCGGGCAGGTTGTATTCGACACGGCCGCCGCCGCGTATCAGGCGGGACGCCAAGTTATGCGCGGTAGCGGTGGCGGCGGTCGAACTGATCCACTGCCGCCGCCACAAGGGGCTGCGCCGCGGACAGCCCGCGAAGCGTTCGAGGGGCCGAACGCGCCGCCGCGCGACTTTGCACGTGAGCGCCAGAACATCGAGACTCGGGCGCGCTCCGATCGGCAAGCGCTTGAGGAGGATACGTTCAACCGCCGCGCGCCAACCGCCGGCCGCACGCCGAACGAGCTTGCTGAGAACCCCGAAAGCGCCGCGACCCTCACGCCCGGTCAAGAGCGGGTTATCGAGGACCATATCCGCCGCACGCGACAAGTCGAGCAGGAGCGCCGCGCCGCGCATGCGCGCCTCGATAATGAAGAACTCGGCATGGACCTCTCGCCGCCGCAAGTGCTGCATGACGAGGCGCGCCGGGCGATGGCGGCCGGGACTCCCGTTCATGTGACGACGCCGCAAGGCGTGCGGCGCGTGCAATACGTGCGCGACGAGGGGTTCATCGACGAGGCGGGCGACTGGACGCCGTCCGCCGGCATGATTGCCGAGATGACGGACGACGGCTTGTTGTTCTCGCGTCCGCCTCGCCCTCAACGCACGCGCACCGAACCGCCCAGCGGGCCGGCAGAGCCGCCGACTGTCGCCACCGCGCAAGGTGCGCGCGCCTCGGACATTTACGCTGCATCAGACGAGTTCGGCATTCCGGTCAGCCGCGGCGAGGCGACGCGCGATGTCGCGCAGCGGACGCGCGAGTTCGACATGCTGCACGGCACGCAAGGGCCGGCGGCGCAGCGGCGGGCCGCGCAGTTTCAGGACCAACGCGCCAACGCGATCGAGGAAGCGGGCCGCCGCATCGCAACGCGCAATCAGGACCCGCTTGCGTCGAATGTCGACGACGCAGGCCAGATTGTGCAGAACCAAGTCCGCGACACGTACAACTCGCTGACGCAGCAAATCAATCAGTCCTACCATGAAGCCATGACGCGCCTTGCGGGTGTCGAGGTTGGTAAATCGGCTCAGGGCATGATGGACAGCGTCGGCCGCCGCCTGATGTACGGGCGCGGCAATATCGACGATGTCGAGGAATTGCTCATTCCGGTCACGGGCTATGACGTGGAGTCCGTGCTCGGCGTGACGAAATCCCGCGCCGGCACGGCGTTGCGCATGGTGCGCGATCTTGAGGGCGAAATTGCCTCTCGCGCCGCCTATCCCAGTCAGGGGCGCGTGCGGTTCAGCCATGTCGAGCGCGTCCGGCAACGGCTGCTCGAAATCCAAGAGGAAGCGCGCGCGGCCAACGACGCGGACGCCTACGCGGTCGACCTCATCTTGCAAGGCTTTGACGACTGGCTCGGACCGGCGCTGCAGCGCCCGCCGCAAATCCGCATCAGGTCACCGGGCGCGGCGTTCGAATATTCCGAGCAGCAAGCGCTACGCCAGCAAGCCGAGCAGGCCATCACGCGCGCCCGCTCGCTCTATCGCGAGCGCGAGGAATTGTTCACGCGGCAAGGCGCGGGGGATCTCGCCGGCAGGACCATGCAAACGGTCCGCGACCTCGACACGACCGGAACGCAGATTATCAATCAAATTCTCGGCTCGAACCGCATCCCGCCAAGCCAAGCGCGCGCGTCCGTCGAGCGCATCGTCCCACTCGCGACGCGCCGCCGGCCAGACGGCTCTATGGCGCCCCGCGCTGAGGAGACGAGCGCTTACCGGCGCTTTATCGGCGGCGATGCGCAACCGCCGCCGGAAGTGCAAGCGCTGCGCGAGGCGCTTTTTATACGCATACTCGAACCGCTGCGCACGCGTGGCGCTGGCAATCAGGTCCCGGTGCAAACGGTCGTCACCAACCTCGACACGGCGCTCAACGGCCCCGGCCGCGCCGTCACGCGCGCCATGTTTACGGAAGCCGAGGTTAAGAAGATGGAACGTCTGCTTTCGGTTTTGCGCTACTACATCCCGACAAGCGCCTCACGCCCGACAGGCGTGACGGCCGCCCGCATGCTTGGCGGCGCGGTCGACGGCGTTACGCGATTCATCAGCGGGGCGCCCGGCATGCTCCTACGAAGCGTCGTCGGCATCATTTCGCCAGGCGTGAAGGAAACCGGCGGCGAAATCGCCGCGGCGCAAGCCTTCCGCCGGCCGCTGCTTGAAGATGGATTCCCGTCGACCACGTCGGGCGGGCCATACGCTCAGCTACTCAACGAACCAGAGACAGGCGACGGTGTTGACGTTCCGCTTGAGCCGCCGCCGCCCAGCACGGCTCAGCAAGCGTATGAGGCGGCTATTGACACGAACCGTCCAATCCTCAGCAGCGACAATGGCGAGTTCTCGACTGAGCGCACGATAACGGTCGAGGTTGACGGGCAATTTCTCAATATCCCGACGATCGTGAACGGACGCCAGCTGAGCGTAAGCGCGGCGCTGCGCGAATGGGAGGAAGGGCGTAACGCTGAGGTCGGGCGGTTCAACACGGAAGCGGAAGCGGTGACGGCGGCGCGGCGGCGTAGCGAAGAAATCGGGCGTCTGCGCGGCGGCGAGGTTCAGTAATGACCTATTATGCCGTTCCGACGAGCGCCGACGATCGCTCGAACAAAGCGCTTGTCCCGGTGCGCCTGCGCAATGTGACAATACGCCCAACGGCCGGCGGCTCACATCGCGGCAGCGGCTTTGCCGCCGTGTCACGGCCTGGCCTCGTGAGGCGCGCCACGCCGAACCCAGGCAACCACGTTCGCGGGCTGTTTGCTGAAAAGGGCGTTCACGGCGGCGACCTGTTCACTGTGGCCGGCTTTGCGCTTTATCGGGTGAATATCGCTTGGGA
>CALBSY010000337.1 GCA_937967725.1 uncultured Alphaproteobacteria bacterium
TTACTTCTACGCAGGGCTTCCGGATGAGTTCCCTCGCTAGCGCTCAGAGCGTCTCCGCCGCTCTCAGCAGGCGATCGAGCAGCGAGTGGAGTTGGGCCCGCTCACGGGCGTCGAGCGCCGCAAGCAGGCGCCGCTCCGCGGCAAGCGCCATCGGCGCGATGCGCGCATGCAGGCTCTCACCTTGGGATGTCAGTGATAACAGCTGCTTACGGGCGTCGCTGGCGTCCGCGCGCGCGGCGATCCGCTTGGCGGCGGCCAGCTTCGCCACCGCGCGCGAGACCGCGACCTTGTCCATCTCCGTCGCCTCGGCGACCTCCTTGGCGGTAAGGCCGCTGCGGCGGCCCAGCACGGCGATGATCCGCCATTCCGGGATGGTGAGATCGAAGGTTTTGGCATAGCGCTTGGCGATGGCGCGCGAGACGCGGTTCGACAGGATGGAGAGCCGGTAAGGCAGGAATGCCTCCAGCACTAAGAGCTCCGTGGGCCCCGGTTTGCGTTTCGCGCTTGCCATTGGTTTCAGATGAAACTAAATCGGAGGAAAGCGCAAGTCACGAGGTGCGAGATGGCCGACCTGTTCGAAAACCCGATCGGAACCGATGGCTTCGAGTTCGTGGAATTCACTTCGCCCGAGCCGGAAAAGCTCGCGGCGTATTTCGAGCAGATCGGCTTCACCGCCGTCGCCAAGCACCGGTCCAAAAACGTCGTTCGCTACAAGCAGAACGACATCAATTTCATCCTCAATATGGAGCCCTCGGGCCAGGCTGCGGATTTCCGCGGCGCGCATGGCCCGAGCGCCAACGCCATGGCGTTCCGCGTGCGCGACGCCGAGCATGCGATCAGTGAAGCGGTGAAGCGCGGCGCGAAGCGTGTGCAATCGCCGGTAGGCCCGGGCGAGCTCAGCATTCCCGCCATCGAGGGCATCGGCGGCGCGTATATTTATCTGGTCGATCGCTACGGCGCTGAGACGATCTACGATGTCGACTTTGAACCGATCTCCGGCGCCGATGAAAAGAAGAACGCCATCGGCCTCACTTATCTCGATCACCTGACCCACAACGTCTTCCGCGGCAACATGGCCAAGTGGGCGGAGTTTTACGAGAAAATCTTCAACTTCCGCGAAATCCGCTATTTCGACATCGAAGGCAAAGTCACCGGCCTCTTCTCAAAAGCCATGACCAGCCCAGACGGCAAGATCCGCATTCCGCTCAATGAATCGAAGGGCGAAGAAGGCAAGGTCGATCAGATCGAGGAATATCTGCAGCGCTACAAAGGCGAGGGCATCCAGCACTTGGCCTTCGGCACCGACAATCTCTACCAAGTGGTCGACAAACTGCGCGCCCGCGGCGTCGAATTGCAGGACACGATCGATACCTATTTCGACCTCATCGACAAGCGCCTGCCGGGCCATGGCGAGCCGGTCGAGGAATTACGCAAGCGCCGCATCCTCATCGATGGCGCGCCCAGCGAAGGCCAAGGCTTGCTGCTGCAAATCTTCGGCAAGGACGCGATCGGCCCGATCTTTTTCGAGTTCATCCAGCGCAAGGGCAATGAAGGTTTCGGCGAAGGCAACTTCAAGGCGCTGTTTGAATCGATCGAACTCGACCAGATCAAGCGCGGCGTGCTGAAGGCGGGATAATGCGCATCCTGGCCCCGCTCGCGCTGCTCGCACTGCTGTCCGCCTGCGCCTCAGCGCCCGAACCCGCCCCGCGATGGTCGATGGTCGTGCATGGCGGCGCCGGCGTCATCGAGCGCGCCAATCTCTCGCCCGAACTGGAGGCCGAATACCGCGCCGCCATGCGCCAAGCGCTTTCCATCGGCGGCGACATTCTCGCCGGCGGCGGCGATGCGCTCGACGCGGTGGAAGCGACGATCGTCTATCTGGAAGACAACCCGCTCTTCAACGCCGGCCGCGGCGCCGTCTTCACGGCCGAAGGCCGCAACGAACTCGACGCTTCGATCATGGATGGGCGCACGCGCGCCGCCGGCAGCGTCGCTGGCCTCACCCGCACCAAGAACCCGATCCTCGCCGCCCGCGCGGTGATGGAGAACTCGCCGCACGTCATGCTGGTGGGTGAGGGCGCGGAAAGTTTCGCGCGCACGCAAGGCCTGGAGGAAGCGCCGCCAAACTGGTTCTTCACGGAACGCCGCTGGCGCGCGCTCGAACAGAATTTGACGCGCAACAATTTGCCGATCCCCGCGCGTCCCGAAGGCGCGCCAGCGCGCGAAGCTGCGCTCGACATCGCGCCGGAAGATCATCGTTACGGCACCGTCGGCGTCGTCGCCTATGATCAGAACGGCGACATCGCCGCGGGCACGTCCACAGGCGGCACAACGGCCAAGCGCTGGGGCCGCGTCGGCGATGCGCCCATCATCGGCGCCGGCACTTACGCGCAGAACGGCGTGTGCGGCGTTTCCGCCACCGGCACGGGCGAGTTCTTCATCCGCGTCGGCGTCGCCCGCGATATCTGCGCGCGCATGGAGTTCAACGGCGAAAGCGCGCGCGAGGCGGCTGACAACGTCATGGCCGAAGTCGGCGCCACCACGAATGCTGCGGGGGACGCAGGCGATGGCGGCGTCATTGTCCTCGACGGGCAGGGCCGGCACGCCTTCGCCATGAACACCTCCGGCATGTACCGCGCCTATCTCGACGAGCGCGGAGAGCCGCAGATCTACATTTTCGCTGACGAGGAATAGCCAGATGGCCATCACCAACGGCATCCATCACGTCGCCTATCGCTGCAAGGACGCCAAGCAGACCGTCGAGTTTTATCGCGACCTGCTCGAGATGGATTTCACAATCGCCTTCGCTGAGGATCACGTGCCCTCGACCGGCGAGTATGATCCGTACATGCACGTGTTCCTCGACGCCGGGAACGGCAACGTGCTGGCATTCTTCGAACTGCCGCAACAGAAGACCATGGGGCGCGACGAGAACACGCCGCTTTGGGTGCAGCACATAGCCTTCAAGGTCGATAGCCTCGACACGCTGGAGCGGGCCAAGGCCCGGGCCGAAGCCAAGGGCGTCGATGTGGTCGGCCCGACCGATCACGGCATCTTCAAGTCGATCTACTTCTTCGATCCCAACGGTCACCGGGTCGAGCTTGCCGCCGACACCGGCACGGCGGAGGAAATCGCCGAGCTTGACGCCGCCAACGACCTCGTGGCGGAATCC
>CALBSY010000338.1 GCA_937967725.1 uncultured Alphaproteobacteria bacterium
CCAAGGCACGGTCCTGGCCGCGCAAGCAGCGGCGGCACTGGCCAAGGCTGGCAAGCTGATTGCCGTCGCCGGCGGCGGCGACACCGTGGCCGCGCTCAATCATGCTGGGGTGACGGGCGACTTCACATTCATCTCGACGGCCGGTGGCGCGTTCCTGGAATGGATGGAAGGCAAGCCACTACCCGGCGTGGAGGCGCTGAAGCGGTAAGTCTCGCCCTGCATACGAGCCTTGCGGCGAAAACTTCCCCTGCTCCGCCGCGCGAAGTGGCGTTTTGGCTGCGGGGGCGCTAGACCAAGCCATCCACTCAGTCCGCGGGGTTTCCCGCGCCAACGCATCAACACGGGGCAGAGGAACGTGAATCTCGAGGCATTGAACAAGGTCGCCGAAGCCATGGTGGCGCCGGGCAAGGGCATCCTGGCGGCCGACGAATCCACCGGCACCATGAAGAAGCGTATGGACGCAATTGGGGTGGAGAACACCGAAGAGAACCGCCGCGACTATCGCGAGCTGATGTTCCGCGCCAAAGACGCAATGCAATACGTCTCCGGCGTCATCCTGTTCGACGAGACTATCTGGCAAAACGCGCGCGACGGCGAACCGCTCGTGAAGTTGATCGAGCAGGCAGACTCGATCCCGGGCATCAAGGTCGACGAAGGCGTGGAAGAATTGCACGGCGCCCGCGGCGACAAGGTCACGAAAGGGTTGGACGGCCTCTCCAAGCGGCTACCCAAATACTATGAGCAAGGCGCGCGCTTCGCCAAATGGCGCGCGGTAATCAATCCGACTGGCGGCCGCCCTTCCTACGCCGGCCTCCTGGCCAACGCGCACGCCCTCGCGCGATACGCCAATCTCTGCCAGCAATTCGACATCGTGCCGATCGTCGAGCCGGAAGTGCTGATGGACGGCGACAACGAGATCGACGCTACGTACGCGGTCACTGAATGGGTGCTGAAGGAAACGTTCCAGCAGCTCTATTACATGAACGTCGCGCTTGAGGGCGTTGTGCTGAAGCCGAACATGATCGTGCCGGGCAAGAAGGCAGCGAAGCAGGCCAGCCAAGACGAGGTCGCCGAAAAGACCATCAAGTGCCTGAAGGCTTGCGTGCCGAGCGCGGTGCCGGGCATCGCCTATCTTTCCGGCGGCCAATCCGACGTCGACGCCACGGCGCATTTGAACCGCATGAACCAAATCGGCGGCTTCCCATGGAAGATGACCTTCTCCTACGGCCGCGCGCTGCAAGCCGCGCCACAGAAAGCGTGGAGCGGCAAACCGGAGAACGTCGCCGCCGCCCAGGCTGCGTTCGCGCACCGCGCTCGCATGAACGGTCTCGCCAGCAAGGGCCAGTGGAAGCCGGAGCTGGAAAAGGCGTGAGCTTTCGCGCGAGCTTTCGTTAGCGCGCAGAAACCAATCCGGTTGGGCTGAGACTTAAGTCCTTTCGCCTAGACTCCGCGGAAATTTGCGGGAGCGACGGCGTGGGTTTGGTTTCTCTCCTGTTCAGCTTCAAGGGCCGCATTAACCGCGCCCAGTATTGGCTCGGCTCGCTCGGCGTCGGCTTCGGAGCGGGTTTGCTGGCGGCGATGGCTTTCGTCATCGCCATGCCCGATCCAGTGTCGATGAAGTCGAGCGGCGCTGGCGGCGCGATGCTGCTCGTCCTGTTGCTGGCGCTCGTGATGGTCCTGGCCGCGTGGTGCGGCATGGCCATCCAGATCAAGCGCTTCCATGACCGCGGCCAAAGCGGTCTGTGGAGTCTGCTACCGATCGTGCCGATGCTGGGCATGTTCAGCGCACTCGTCAGCGCAATCATGTCAGGCGCCACGCCCGCTGAAACCGGCGCCGCGCTGCAGCCCTACGTGCTGGCGATGTGGGCGGTCAATATCGGCTTCTTCATTAATTTGGGCTGCCTGCCAGGCACGGACGGCGCCAACAAGTACGACCACACGCCCGGCCCCTCGCTCGTGTTCACGCCGCGCACGCCGGCCAGCGGCAGCGGCGGATCGATCTTCGGCAATGCAGAACAGGCGATCGAACGCGCTATCGCCGAACAGGCTCGCGCCGCGCCGGCCCCGGCGGCGGCGGGCGCTGGTTCAGCGCCTGCCAAGCCCGCTTCGTTCGGACGCCGCGCCGCGCGCTGAAGCGCAACACCGAGATTACGCGCCGCCGCCTGTGGCTAGAGCTCCATGAAGCTTTCGAAGCCGCCGAAGATCATGCGCTTGCCATCGAATACGGTTTTGTATTCGTCGCCCTTCATCCGTTCGTCGGCCATCACCTTCTTCATCACCTCGTCGCGCTTGGCGCGCGACTCGTAGGTGACCCAGGAGAAGATCACGATCTCGTCGTCCTTGGCCTGCACCGCGCGCGGGAACGAGGTGACTTCGCCAGCCGGCACATCGTCGCCTTCGCACTCCACGTAGCTGAGCGCGCCGTGCTCCATCCATACCTTGCCCGCCTTGCGCGCCAGGGCTTTGTAGGCATCCAGGTTCCGCTTCGGCACCGCCAGCACGAAGCCATCGACATACGGCATTGCGTTCTCCTTGTTTTGCGCTTGGCCAGAGGACGTTCGGCCAAGCCGCGATGCGACAGCCCGCCCGAAAAAGATGGGCCCGCGGCGGGCGTCGAGACAATGGCCGTTCAGATTAGATTCAGGTTGGATTCAGCCGGCTGGGCGCAGGTTCCGGCCGGGAGCACTGACATGATCCGCAAGTTCTCCGCCGTCCTGGCGGCCCTCGCCTTCGCGCTGACCACGCTCGCGCCCGTCACCGCCGCCGACGCCCGCGACCGGCGCGGCTATTACGACCGCGGCTATCATGGCGGGCATTACGACCGCCGCCACCGCCATCGCGGCCACGACCGCGGCGACGCCGTCGCCGCCGGCGCGGTGGGACTGATCCTCGGACTGGCGGTCGGCTCAATGCTGGCGCAGCCGCGTGAACCGCGCGTGGTCTGCCGCGACAATTACCGGCGCTGCCCGCCGCCGCGGGGCGGCTATTACGACGACGGTTATCAGCGTCAGGGCGGCTACGACCCGCGTTACGACGATGGCGGCTATTCGGCTTACGAGCAGGAGTATGGCCTCGAAGGCGGCCCGTATGAGCAGGGCAGCTACGACCCATATGTCGAGCAGCGACGGCCGCAGTGCACGCGGCGCGAGCGCCAATGGGACCGCTACGCCAACCGCTACCTGATGGTCGATGTGCCCTGCTGAACACGCAGCCCGCGTGCAACAGCACGCGGGCTTGCGCACTTTACTAATGGCTTCTCCATAATTTGTTCGAACC
>CALBSY010000339.1 GCA_937967725.1 uncultured Alphaproteobacteria bacterium
GGCTTGCCGCTCTTCTTCCTCAGTAAAGCCAGGATGGATGCCGTGCGTGTGCATGGCCAGGATCGAGGCGGCGCGCGGATCGCTTTCCTTGCCGACGATTTCGCGGATGATGCCGCGCTTCGGCCCATGCGCGCGCTCGCGATGGCCGCGGTCGATCTCGACCATAACGAGGTCGCCATCCTTCGCCTCGCCGACATTCGGCGCTTCGATGATCAGATCGTGGCGCGCCTTGCGATCGGCGGGTTCGACGCGGCCGCCGCCGAATTTGCGCCCGCGTTCGGACTTCGCCTCGCGATAGACGCCGAGGATGCGGTGCGCGCTCTGGCCCAGCCGCTTGATGACGCGCGCCTCGTAGCCGTCCTCGGTTTGGCTAAGGCGCGCCAGCACGCGGTCGCCGACGCCGATGGCCGCTTCGCCGCGCATGCGCCGCGCTTCGCCGGGGGCAAGCCGGATCGTCGGGCCGAAATAGCCTTCGGGCCCGCGCATGCGCGCTAGCAATTCGCCGTCAGGATCGCGATCGACTACATCCATCACGCCCGTTTGCGGCAGCGCGTTCGCGTCGGCGTAGCGCTTGCGTCCGCTGCGCCCGAGTGCGCCCTCTTCTTCCAGCGAACGCAGGATCTGGCGCAATTCCTTCTTCTGCTCCGCGCCGATGCCGAGCTCGCGCGCAATATCGCGCTTCTGCGCCGAGCCGCCCGCGCGCGCGATCGCTTCGAGCACGCGCTCGCGAGTTAGGGGTTCGGACTGGGGCTGTTGTCTCTTTGCCATGTTATGGATTCTTCATCTCACCCGCTAAGGGGAGGGCTTGCGTCGGCGCAAGCTCCATCTCGAAGGCAGCGCACGCCATTAATGCAACGCTCTGCACGAGGAGTCTCGGCTCATCCCGCGTTGGCGACTTCTTCCTCAAGGTTTCGTAGGGCGGCGACCGCTTCATCGAGGTTGATCGTGCCCGACTCGCCGAGCTGACGAACAATGTGCCCGAACGCCGGAAGGAGCGCGGCCCCGGCCTTATTCAGTTTGCCGCGGCCAGCGTGGAGGCGGCCGCTCGTGAGGTCGTTGCCGACCTCCTCAAGGAGAATAAGAAGCGCGATCCCCTTCGGATTGTTTAGTTTGCGGGCGTGCGCTTCAACACGCTTCGCTTGATCGCGGATCACGCCGGCCGCCGTCTTTCGATAGCGCTTCAGCACTGGGGTGTACTCGCCGAAATCCAAATCAGACAGCGCTTCTTTGACCTCTTTAACGGCTGCCGATTTGTTCATCGCTTTATCCCGGGATCCTAGGTCTTCTTCGCCGTTTTTTTGGCGGGCGATTTCTTTGCAGCCTTGGCCGGCGCCTTTTTCTTCGCGGCCGCCGTCTTTTTAGCAGCGGCCTTCTTCGCGGGCGCTTTCGTGGCGCGTTTCTTGCCGCCGCCTTTGGCCGCGCGTTCGGCCAGCAGCGTCAGCGCTTCGTCGAGCGTGACGTCTTCCGGCTTCTTGTCGCGCGGCACGTTGGCGTTCGTTTCGCCGTCATTGATGTAAGGGCCGTAGCGCCCGTTCAGCACGCGCACGGCTTTACCCGTCACGGGGCTTTCGCCGAGTTCCTTGATCGGCGCGGGCGCGGCGCGGCCGAAGCGTCCCTTGCCGCCGCCGGCTTTCTTTTCGTCGATCACGGTGACGGCGCGGTTCATCTGGATGTCGAACACGTCTTCGACGCTGGGCAAGCTCGCGTACATCTTGCCCATCTGCAGATAGGGGCCGTAGCGGCCAATGCCAGCGCGGATCATCTCGTTTTCGCTCGGGTGCATGCCGACTTCGCGCGGCAGCGCCAGCAGCTTCAGCGCTTTCTCAAGATCGAGATCGTCGGGCGACCAGCCGCGCGGCAAGCCGGCGCGCTTGGGTTTGTCTTCGCCGTTGGGGGTTTCGACGTAAGGGCCGAAGCGGCCGCTCTTCAGCAGCACCGGGCCGCTCGGACCTTGACCCAGTTCGACGCCGTCGGCGGGGATCGCATCTTCGCCGTTCTCGGCCGGCGCCAGCTGTCGCGTGTATTTGCACGGCGGATCGGCCTGATAATTGGAGCAGCCGATAAAGGCGCCGTATTTCCCAAGGCGCAGGGAAAGCGTGCCATTGCCGCACGACGGGCACGAGCGCGGGTCGCTGCCGTCTTCGCGCGGCGGGAAGATGTGCGGGCCGAGCACGTCGTTCAGCGTATCGAGCACTTCGGTGATGCGCAGATCGCCGATGTCGTCGATGGCGCCGGAGAAGTCTTTCCAGAAATCGCGCATCAGCGCCTTCCATTCGAGATCGCCGGCCGAGATCTCGTCGAGCTTCTCTTCCAGATCGGCGGTGAAGTCGTACTCGACATACTTGCGGAAGAAGTTTTCGAGGAACGCCGTTACGATGCGGCCGCGGTCATCGGGGATGAAGCGGTTCTTGTCCATAGTGACGTAATTGCGTTCGCGCAGCTTCTCGAGAATGGCCGCGTAGGTGGAGGGCCGGCCGATGCCGAGCTCTTCCAGCTTCTTGACCAGACTGGCCTCCGAATAGCGCGGTGGCGGTTCGGTGAAGTGCTGATCGGCTTTGACGTCATGGACGTTGACGGTTTCGCCTTGCTTCAGCTGCGGCAGGCGGCGGCTCTCTTCATCTTCTTCGTCGTCGCGCCCTTCCTGATAGAGTTTCAGGAAGCCGTCGAAGAGGATGACCTGGCCGGTGGCGCGCAATTCGACCTTGCCGGTCGGCTCGGTGAAATCGACCGTGGTGCGTTCAATCGAGGCCGCTTCCATCTGGCTGGCGACCGCGCGTTTCCAGATCAGCTCATAGAGCCGCGCCTGATCGCCATCGAGACGCAACGATTTCGGCGTGTTGGTCGGATCGGTGGGGCGGATAGCTTCGTGTGCTTCCTGCGCATTCTTGATCTTCGACGCGTAGCGGCGCGGTTCGGCCGGCGTGTAGTTCTTGCCGAACTGGTTATCGATGGCGCTGCGGAGTTGGCGCAGCGCGCCCTCGTCCATCGAGACGCCGTCGGTCCGCATGTACGTAATGTGCCCGGCTTCGTAGAGGCGCTGAGCCACCTGCATCGTGCGCGAGGCGTTGAAGCTGAGTTTGCGCGCCGCTTCCTGCTGCATGGTGGAAGTCGTGAACGGCGGCGGCGGATTGCGCCGCGTCGGCTTGGCCTCGACAGCGCTGACCTTGAAGCCGCCGCGCTTGACGGCGTCGCGTGCGGCGTGCGCCATCTGCTGGTCGGGGATGTCGAGACGCTTAAGCTTCTTGCCGTCGAAGGCGGAGAGGCGTGCGGGAAAGATGTCGCCGCGCGTCGTCGAGAGCTGAGCGTCGACCGACCAATATTCCTGCGGCGTGAATTTCTCGATCTCGACCTCGCGATCGACGATGATCCTGAGCGCCACCGATTGCACGCGCCCGGCCGAACGCGAGCCCGGCAGCTTGCGCCACAGCACCGGCGAGAGCGTGAACCCCACCAAATAGTCCAGCGCACGGCGGGCGAGGTAGGCGTCGACCAATTCCATGTCGATGTCGCGCGGCGCCGCCATGGCGGCCTGCACGCTTGACTTGGTGATGGCGTTGAAAGTGACGCGCTTGACGTCCTTGCCCTTGAGCGCTTTGCGGTTCTTCAGTGCTTCGAGCACGTGCCATGAAATCGCTTCGCCCTCGCGGTCGGGGTCGGTGGCGAGGATGAGGCTGTCGGCGTCCTTAAGGGCGTCGGCGATGGCTTTGACGTGCTTGGACGACTTCGCGTCCAGCTCCCAATCCATGGCGAAGTCTTGATCCGGCTTAACCGAGCCGTCCTTCGGCGGCAGGTCGCGGATGTGCCCGTAGGAAGCCAGGACCTTGTAGTCCGAGCCCAAATATTTGTTGATTGTCTTGGCCTTAGCCGGGGACTCGACGACGACGACATTCATTCTGCGGGCGCACTTTCGGGAAAAGCCGGGGTCCGAAGCGGCGGGAAACTGGGGGCCGCCCCGAAGCCTGTCAACGCGCTGAAAATAGGCAGCGCTCCCGCTTATCGCCGCTGGCGGCTAATTTTCCTTTGCTGATCCTATGGTTAGCGATTCACAGCGAAAGCTTGGCCGATGCAACTGGAGGATGCTAAAGCCAATTTAGGATTGTGAACGGGAACTTGTCATGCATGACGGCGACCGCCCGGCGGAAATCTACGAAGTCGCAGACTACGTGATCGACATCACCGGCGAACTGGCCGCGATGGCGCGCCGCGCCGGGTTGGCGCAGACGGAGACAGCGTTGTTGTTGGCGCAGCGGGCGGCGCTCGCCGAGCTGCGGCGCCTTCAGCCCGGGAAGGCGGCGCCGGACGACGCGGCGTAGCCGCCAGGTAGAGAAGCCGCCTGGCCGTTGAGTTCGAGCTCGGTGAGCGCGGCGGCGACCACGCCGGCGGGCGCTTCCAGCAGCCGGGCGAGATCGTTGACGTGGATTGGCGTGGGCGAGAGTAGCGCGGCGATCTTTTTCGGCAGGCCGGGCGGCGGCGGTTTGGTTTCCCGATCCTCAAACAACGGGCCGATCGAATGCGGACGCAGCGGCGGCGCGCCATCTCCCAGCGCGGCGATCACGTCCTCGGCGCTTTCGATCAGCGTAGCGCCTTGCTTAATCAATGCGTTCGACCCGCGTGCGCGCGGATCGAGCGGCGAACCGGGCGCGGCCATTACGTCGCGGCCTTGGTCAGCGGCTGCGCGCGCCGTGATCAACGAGCCCGAGCGCAGCGCCGCTTCGATGATGACGACTGCGCGCGACAGCCCAGAGATAATGGAGTTGCGGCGCGGGAAATCGCGCGCCCGCGCCACTGAACCGAGCGGCGCTTCACTGACTACGGCGCCGCGTTCGCAGATGGCGTCATGCAGTTTCAAGTTTTGCGGCGGATAGGGATGGTCGAGCCCGCCCGCCAGCACGGCGGCGGTGCCGCTCGCCAGCGCGCCTTTGTGCGCCGCGCCGTCGACGCCGCGCGCTAAGCCGGAGACGATCGTGAAGCCGGCGTCGCCAAGATCGGCGGCAAGCCGTTCCGCGAACATGAGCGCGGCGGCTGAACCTTCGCGCGATCCGACTATAGCGATGGTGGGCCGCTGCAGCCATTGAGCGTCGCCGCGGAGCGCAATCGCGGGCGGCGGGGCGTCGAGCTGCGCGAGCAACGGCGGATAGTCCGGCTCGCAGGACGCGATCAGGCGCGCGTTGAGCGCTTCGAGTGCGTCCAGCTCATCCTCGATTCGCTCGACCGGCGGCGGCGCAAGTTTAGAAACGCGCGGCAACGCGTCCAGCGCGGCGGATGGCGTACGGAAACGCGCTATCAGTTGCGCGAAGGTGAGTGGGCCGACGCGCGGCGTGCGAGCCAAGCGCGCCCAGGCGATCCGCTCCGGGCGCGATAGCGTGCGCATCAGGACTGCGCGTTGGCGGGCGGCTCCGCCGCTGCCGGCGGCGCGGCCGCTTCGGCGTGCGCAGGCGCGGGCGATTCTTTCTTGTCGCCGATCTTGGGCTCGGTCCCAGCGCGCAGGCGCGTGATGTTTGACGCGTGGCGCACAAAGATGAGCGCCGCGAGCACCAGCGAGAATACGACTTCCGCCCAGCTGAAGCCGGCAATCAAAGCGGCGACGGGCGCGATCGCAGCCGCGGCGAGCGCGGCGAGCGAGGAATAACGGAAGATGGTCGCCATCGCGAGCCAGGTGATGCCGGCAATCATGGCGAGCGGCCACGCGCCCGCCAGCAGCACGCCGAAAAAGGTGGCTACGCCTTTGCCGCCCTTGAATCGGAGCCACACCGGGTAGCAATGGCCGATGAAGGCGGCGGCGCCGGCGACGAGGCCGATGACGCGCTGTGTTTCCTCCGCATGTCCGGCAAGATCGGCGAAGGCGCGAGCGAGCAGCAGCGCGGCGGCGGCTTTGCCGGCGTCGAGCACTAAGGTGGCGAGCGCGATGTCCTTACGGCCAGTACGCAGCACGTTCGTCGCGCCGATATTGCCGGAGCCGATCTGGCGGATGTCGCCTAAGCCCGCGGCGCGCGTCAGCACCAGGCCGAACGGAATCGAGCCGAGTAGGTAGCCGCCGAGCGCGGCGAGAATGAACGGAAGCGCCTCCACCGTCGGCTCTCTAACAGAGGGTGGCGCGCCTGTGGAGAGGTTTCGTTCCGGCGTCATGGAACTGCGACCAACCGCGCCCCGTTTGATCGCCGGTGTCCGCGAGCGCCTTATACGCCCAAGGTCTCGGCCGCGCTTTCATCGGCGCGATGCTGTTTGCGCTGCCTTTGTATATGACGATGGAGATGTGGCAGCTCGGCTTCATGATGGACCGGCTGCGGCTAGCGGCGTTGCTCGTGGCAACGTTTCCCGTGCTGATCGGACTTTCCTACTTTGCCGGCTTCGAGCGCGCCTTCGGTTTGTTGGAACATGTGCTCGACGCGTTCGCGGCCGTGGCGGTGGCGGCGTTATCGGGAGCGCTGGTGCTGACGCTGTTCGGCTTGATGGCGCCGGGCCAGCCGTCCGGCGAACTGCTTGGCAAGATCGCGGTCGTGACCTTTCCCGGCGCCATCGGCGCGCTGCTTGCGGACAAGCAGATGAACAAGCAAAGCGAGGCCGGCGATGAACGATCATACGCGGCGCGGCTATTCTTGATGGGCGCCGGCGCCCTGTTTGTGGCGCTCAACGTTGCTCCGACCGAAGAGAGGACATTGATCGCGTTCCAGATTGGACCTTGGCAGGCGGCGCTTTTGGCGGCCACATCGCTAGGGTTGTTGCACGCACTGCTGTTTTGGGTGGATCTGCCGGGACGGGAAACGCGGCGGGGCGGGCAAGGATTCCTTTCGGTGCTGCTGCGCTATTCGTGCGCAGGGTACGGCATTTGCGTTGTCATCAGCGCGTTCTTGCTCTGGGCGTTTGGGCGCATTGATGGGATTGGCCTAGGCGAGCTGACAGAATTCGTCGTGGTGCTGGCGTTTCCGGCCGTGCTCGGCGCAGGCCTCGCGCATTT
>CALBSY010000340.1 GCA_937967725.1 uncultured Alphaproteobacteria bacterium
CAAGCCGCGCTACAAGGTGCCAGCCGGCGCCATGCCGCGCGGAACCGCGCCGCAGCCGACGCCGAAAGCCGCGCCGTCGCAAGCCGTCGCCCGCCCCGAAGCGCGCGAGCCGACCGTGCGCGAGATGGGCCCGGCCCAAGCTTCGCCCGCCGTACGCGCGCGCGCCCAGAAACTGGGGATCGATCTCGCCTCAATCCGGGGCACTGGCGCGGGCGGACGCATCACTCACGACGATCTCGACGCCGTACTCGTGCCCACGGCCGGCGCACGCCGCACCGGCTCGGCGCTGGCTGAGCGCAACGGCATCGAGCCGGTCAAGGTTATCAGGCTTCGGCGCAAGATCGCCGAGAAGAGGCAGGACGCCAAGCGCCGCATCCCGCACTTCGCTTACGTCGAAGAATGCGATCTCACCGAACTCGAAGAATTGCGCGCGCACCTGAACGCGACCAAGCGCAACGACCAGCCTAAGCTGACACTGCTGCCGTTCCTGATGCGGGCGTTGGTTCTGGCGCTCCCGGACTTTCCGCAGATCAACGCGCGCTTCGACGACGATCAGGGCGTCGTCTATCGCCACGAGAATGTCGACATCGGCATCGCCACGCAGACCGACAACGGGCTTATCGTGCCGGTGGTGCGCCATGCCGAGGCGCGCGATGTGTGGGATGCCGCCACCGAAGTTTCGCGCCTGGCCGCAGCCGTGCGCTCCAACACGGCCGGCAAGGACGAACTCTCCGGCTCGACCATCACCATCACCTCGCTCGGCGCCCTTGGCGGCGTCGTGACTACGCCGGTGATCAATCACCCGGAGGTGGCGATCATCGGCGTCAACAAGCTGGTCGAACGCCCCGCCGTGAAGAACGGCCAGATCGTGGTGCGCAAGATGATGAACCTCTCATCGTCCTTCGATCACCGTGTCGTCGACGGCTATGACGCCGCCGCCTTCATCCAACGCGTCAAAGGCCTGCTCGAACACCCCGCCGCACTGTTCATCGAAAACTAAGGCGCGAACAGCTCACCTTTGTGTCATCGTACGCCGCGATTGCGGGGCTAGAACTTGCGCCAATCCGGCCGCGCTCGGCGCTGTGCTATGCTGCTGGCGCATGATCGCACAGCGTCCCATCATTTCAGCACACCGCCTCGCCAGGCTCGTCGCCTGGCTTGCCGGCGTGCTGGCGTGGTTCGCGTTGGGCGCGCCGCACGCGACGCCGGCGCAGCGTCGACATCATGCGCGCCACGGCCATGTCGGCATCGCCACGCTGCGCCGCGCCGTCGCCGCCATCATCATCGTCCGCGCCGCGCAACTCTTGCCAGCGCGCTTGCCCCGCATCCGCCGCGATTTTGCACCGCCTGGCTTCAAGCGCCGTCTGCATCACATCCGCCTGCGCGCGATCGGCGGCGTTTGGCTGCGCCGCTACCTCAATCGGCGTGGCTCGTTCGTCGAGCAAGTGAAGCACCTGATCGAAGCGCTGCGCCATGCGCGTGGGCTCGCCGCTGGCCTGGCCTGGCGGCGTCGACGCGGTTTGACGCGCCTCAGGCCGCTCTTGCTCATCAGTGCGCGCGATGGCGCCCCGCACACGCACGTCGCCTACACGCCACGCGCCTTAAACTCCTCCTGAGCACTCGCCGCCGACAACATGAACGAACTGCAATCGGCCCGCATCGGCTGGCCGATGCGAAACTGCATGGCTCGCGTGTCGCAAACCACACATTCCACGACTCTATCGCGCCGGCGGCGCGGGCTTTGGGTGCGGAACCGAAACAGAGTGCGGTAGAAGGCGCCATCAGCTCCGGCCGCACTGTGTAGGTCGGGGGCGGGGACGGAGATGGATTCATGAAGACTGCATTGCTTGCGGCTGCGGCCGCATTGATGACTGCGACCCCCGCCGCTGCTGCGAGCGGCGGTTTCGTCGGCTTGGAATATGGCAACAGCGACGTCGAGTTCATTGGCGACGTCGAGTTCGACGTCTGGCAGGGCGAAGGCGCATTCGGCTGGAACAGCGGTGGCTGGGGCGCCCAGTTGGGCGGCTCGTTCTGCAACGTCGAGCCGGAAGGCGGTTCCGATGGCGATGTTTGGACTGTGGACGGCCACCTCTATTGGGACGGCGGCGGTTGGCGCATTGGCGGCGTGATCGCCCACACCGACCTCGACTTCGGCGGCGGCGGCTCCATCGACGAGACCGCCTACGGCGCCGAAGCCATGTTCAATCTTGGCCCCAACACCAACATCTGGGTGAGCGCGCTGGCGAGCGAAGCGGAGTTTCTAGCTGACGCCGACACCTGGAGCCTGGACGGCGGCGTCAATTTTTACGCCTCGCCGAACTTCCGGCTTGGCGCGTTCATCGGCACCGGCAATGTTGATTTCGGCGGCGGATTTGATGCGGATTCTTTCTCCGCCGGCGTCAATGCCGAATTCCAGCCGTTCTCATTCCCGCTGAGCTTCACCGCGGGCTGGAACCATTACGAAGTCGACGACGCGGGGTTGGAATCCGACAACTTGCAAATCGGCGCGCGCTGGAATTTCGGCGGCACCGTGCAGGAGCGCGACGCAGCCGTGCCGTTCAACGGAAGAACCAACTTCCTCGACCGGCTGTTCGGCGTCTGGTAGGCGCAGCAATCATCCAATAGCGAGAGGGCCGCCGCGCACGGCGGCCCTCTTTTTGTGGCCGTCAAGTCCATGTCTTCACTAGCAAATATCACCTCTCCACGAACCTGTTACCGGCGTCGTCTTCCCGCCGCGCCTGCGAGCGCCTATTGAGGGGCCAGGGACAAGCGAAAGGCCGGCGCGAGAAGGCGCCGCGAGGCAGGGGCGCGCATGGCTGGCGGTATAAACTCCTACGCCAGAGACGACCGGGCGCGCGTGCGGCCGCTCGCGGACGCGCAGCCGGCGCGCGGCGTGGACGCGTCGC
>CALBSY010000341.1 GCA_937967725.1 uncultured Alphaproteobacteria bacterium
TTCCTCGTGATTGGTGTTCAACAGGTAGACCAAGGAGAGCTTGTCGCAGGTCAGCACGCAGTCGGGCTTGGGGTAGTCGATCGGCTTGTGCTTGGTCGCCTTCTCGGTCGCGGCGGCGTCGGACTTGCCGTGCTTCATCGTGCCAAACAAAGAAAGGCCGCCAAGCAGCGTGGTCGTCCACATATCGAACATGCCCACGAAACCGCCCCAGAATGTACCGAGATGCGATAGCAGCGGCTTGGCGTTCCGGACGCGGTGCAGGTCGGTGAAGATGCGGCTATCGCGATAGGCGTCGTCATAATCTTGGAGGCGGTCGCGCTGGCGCCCGGCTGCTATCGCGGCAAACGCGGCTTCAGCAGCCAGCATGCCCGACTTCATCGCGTTATGCGTGCCCTTGATTCGCGGTACGTTGACGAAACCAGCGGTGCAGCCAAGCAAGGCGCCGCCGGGAAAGCTAAGCTGCGGCACGGCTTGTTCGCCGCCTTCGGTAATGGCGCGCGCACCGTAGGCGATGCGTTTGCCGCCTTCGAGATATTGCTTGATCTCCGGGTGCAGCTTGTGACGCTGGAATTCATCGAACGGCGAAATGTACGGGTTCTTGTAATTGAGGTGGACGACGAAGCCGACCGACACGTAGCGCTGGCCCCAATGATACATAAATGAGCCGCCGCCGGTTTTGTCGTCGAGCGGCCAGCCCACTGTGTGCAGCACGAGGCCGGGCTGGTGCTGCTCAGCCGGCACTTCCCACAGCTCTTTAAGGCCGATGCCGAATTTCTGCGGTCCTGACTTGGCGCGCAGGTCGTAGCGTTCGGTGAGCACTTTGGTGAGCGAACCGCGCGCGCCTTCGGCGAGGAAAACGTACTTGCCGTGCAATTCCATGCCGGGCTGGAAATCCGGCTTCTTCTCCCCGTCACGCGCGATGCCGAACACGCCGGCGACCACACCCTTGAGCGCGCCGGCGTCATCGAACACCGGCGCCGACGCGGCCATGCCGGGATACACTTCCACGCCAAGCTCTTCGGCCTGCGCAGCCAACCACTTGGTCAGGTTAGAAAGCGAGCAGATGTAATTGCCGTGATTGTTGAAGAGCGGCGGCATCAGGAACATCGGTAGCGCCGCAGCGCCGGCCGGGCCGAGAATCTTGAACTGATCGTCGGTGACCGGCGTGTCGAGCGGAGCGCCCTTGTCTTTCCAGTCCGGAATGAGCTCGTTCAGACTGATGGGATCTACGACCGCGCCGGAGAGAATGTGAGCGCCCACTTCGGCGCCTTTCTCCAGCACGGCGACGCTGATCTCGCCGCCGGTCTCGGCGGCGAGCTGCTTTAGCCGGATCGCCGCAGCGAGGCCCGCGGGGCCGGCGCCGACGATCACGACATCGTACTCCATGGACTCGCGCGCGGGTTCGTCGTCCGCCATGTAGATCCCTTCATCTGGCTCGCGGCGTTTATCAAAGCGGATGCGACGGGGCGCAAGCGGGCCGCGTCGCTTTGTCGATTCGCCCGAGTCCATGCATGATAGGCTCGTGAACGCCGACGCCGCCCCGCAGAATGCCGCGCGCGCGCTGCTTGC
This sequence comes from uncultured Alphaproteobacteria bacterium, assembly GCA_937967725.1. Taxonomy (GTDB): domain Bacteria; phylum Pseudomonadota; class Alphaproteobacteria; order Caulobacterales; family Aquidulcibacteraceae; genus Vitreimonas. The sequence goes on from CALBSY010000341.1 coordinate 1,570, forward strand.
CTTCTGGCGCGCAGCGGGCGTGGACATGGATGAGGCCGAGGCCGTTTACGCGGCGGCGCCAGCCAGAGCGCCGGGTCGGGACCATGCGCCGGCCCAGCAGGCGCACAGGCCGGCGCCGAAACAAGCGTCGCGGGCCAAGCTGAAGGCGCCGTCCACCACGGCGGTGGATAACGCCCGGGCGCTGGCCGCGGCGGCGAACTCGATCGCCGAACTGAGGGCGGCGGTTACCGGCTTCGAGGGCTGCGCGCTCAAGGCCACGGCGAGAAGTACAGTGTTTTCCGACGGGATCGACGACGCGCAGGTGCTGGTACTGGGCGAGGCGCCGGGCAAGGACGAGGACGAACAAGGCAAGCCATTCGTAGGCCGCTCCGGGCAACTCTTGGACCGGATGCTGGATCAGATCGGCCTGAGCCGGAAATCCAATATATTGATTTCAAACACAATCTATTGGCGGCCCCCGGGCAATCGGGATCCGACCCAGGGCGAGATCGTGGCTTGCTTGCCGTTTGTCGAGCGGCTGATCGAGCTGGCGCAACCCAAACTGCTGATCCTCACTGGCAAGGCCGCTGCTCACACCGTGTTGCGGCGCGGGGACGGGGTAATGAAACTGCGCGGCCGCCGGCTGCTGTACAATCGGGAGGGCCTGGTCATGCCCGTCAACGCCATGGTCATGCTTCATCCCGCATATCTCTTGCGCCAGCCGCAGCAAAAACGGCTGGCGTGGAACGACCTGTTGCTCGCCGAAACCTGGCTCGAAGAGCTAGGCGTCGCGCGGGCCGCTCATCCTTAACCAGATACGAACGGGCCTCGATGACGTACCGCTTCGCTCTCGCCGCCCTCTCAGTCGCCGCCGCCATTGTCGCGCCCGCTGCCGCGCAACCGCGCGTCGTCGCGCTGAGCAGTGAGGATGAGGCCGCCTATCGCGCCGCATTCGACGCAATCGAGTCCCGCAATTGGCGCGGCGTGACCGCGGCGCTCAACCGGGCCGACGACGATGTACTCGAAGGCGTAGTACGCGCGCGCATGTTGCTATCACGCAGCTATGACGCAAGTTGGAGCGACTACACGAGCTGGCTGAACCGCTATGGCGAGTACGGCTTGGCGCGTGACGTTTACGCGCGAGCGCTGAGTTCGCGCTCACGGGCGGCGCGCCGCCGAGGCGTTACCCCGCCATCGCCACAAGACGGCGCAAGGCGCACGTTGCCGGGCACGCCGCCGCCAATCCCGGGCGATTCTTCCACGGCGCGCGTCGCCATCCAGCGCATCGCCGAACTGATGGGCGAAGGCAATTATGACGGCGCGCGCAACCTCGCCTACGCACAACTGGGCGGACCGCGCACCGGCCAAGCGCAATGGCAACTCGGTTTGATGGCTTATCGCCAGCACGATTACGCTGAAGCGGTACGCCAGTTCGAGGAATCTGCGCGCTGGGTGCATCACGGCGGTTGGGCGTTGGCCGGCGTGCATTATTGGGCTGCGCGCTCGCGCTTGGCCGCCGGCGAAACACATGGCGTGACCCAGCATCTGGAAGCGGCGGCGCAGCGGCCATGGACCTTCTACGGTCAGTTGGCGGAAACCCAGCTCGGCCGCAACAGCTCGCTTTCGTTTGCTCCGCCGCAGATCGACGGCGAAACCCTAGGGCGTTTCATCGAGCGCTATCCAGCAGCACGGCGCGCGGCCGCGCTGGCGCAACTCGGGAGGCTCTCGGAAGTCGAGAGCGAACTGCGCCGCCTGCATGGCGACGTATCGCCCGCGGATGATCGCGAATTCTTGGCGCTGGCGATCGCACTTGAAGCACCGGCCGCGCAATTGCGTACTGCGGAGTATGGCGGCCCGGAAGTCGCAGCGGGATTCTGTCCGACGACCACGTTCGAACCGGACGACGGCTTCTCGCTCGACCGCGCGGTCGTCTACGCCATCGTGCGCCAGGAGAGCTATTTTAATCCGAAAGCAGTGAGCGTTTCGAATGCGCGCGGGCTAATGCAGCTGTTGCCGTCGACCGCGCGCGACATGGACCGCTCAACCAACTACCGGCGCAATCCCTCAGCGCTGCACGAACCAGGGCTGAACATGCGTTTGGGGCAGAGCTATGTGCGCTGGCTGATGGATCAGTTCCACAATGACGGCGATCTCGGCCGCGTCTTCGCCGCGTACAATGGCGGCCCGGGCTGGCTCTCGCGCTGGCTGGCGACGCAGCCCGCCGACATCGATCCGCTGCTGCTGCTGGAATTGTTGCCGCGCGCCGAGAGCCGCGACTATGCAGAGCGCGCGCTTTCGCACATGGCGCTGTGCCGCAAGCGCTATGGACAGCCGACGCCGGAACTGGACCTGCTCGCTTCCGGCCGCCCCGCGATCTACACGCCGCTCGACCGAACTGCGAACCCGCTCACCGCATCGCGTTAACGCTTCCGCAGGTCGGCGGCGACATCGACATCGCGCAATGTCGCCAACAGCGCCACGCGCGCACCGAGATTGCGGACGACATCCTTCGCCGCGTCCTTGGTGGACCATCGCACGCCAGACATCGCCGGTGCGGCCTCGGCGCCGGAGCGCGCCGCCAGCAACCAAAAGCCGCCATCCGCAGCCGGACCAAGCGCAAAAGGCGCGCGACGCAGCGCAGTGAACGCCGAGGCGATGTGTGCGCGGGTGATGTCGCGGCAGTCCGTACCGATGACGGCGACGCGGCGATGCGGCGCCAGCACGCGAGCGAGGCGTTCGCCAAGGTCGCCCTCGCCCTGAGCGTTGCGTGGAAACGAACGCGGCCAGATGCGCGGCATGTCAAGCGCCACGGCACCGTCCGGCGCGACGC
>CALBSY010000342.1 GCA_937967725.1 uncultured Alphaproteobacteria bacterium
GCGCAGCGCCAGCCGCAACTCCCGCTGCGCGGCGATGTCGAAGGCGATCTCGCGTTCGACCAGCGCGCCGGAGGCGATGCGTCCGGCTGTCGGCACGCCGCGCGTCACCGAAGAGCCAGACTGCCCGGATGCGGCAAATCCCCCAATCGCCAGCGGTCCCTGCGCCACGGCGTAGACCTGTTGATCCGCGCCCATCAGCGGCGTCACCAGCAATTGCCCGCCGGCAAGCGAGCGAGCATCGCCCAGCGCCGAAACCGTGACGTCGATGCGCGAGCCCTGGCTGGCGAAGGGCGGCAGGTTCGCCGTCACCATCACCGCGGCGACGTTGCGGGTGTTCAGATTGCCGTTCGATGCGTTGACGCCAAGCCGCTCCAGCATTGCCGCCAAGCTCTGGCGGGTGAACGGCGAGTTGCGCAGTGAGTCCCCAGTGCCAGCGAGACCGACAACTAGCCCGTAGCCGACGAGCTGGTTCTCGCGCACGCCTTCGAAGTCGGCGATGTCCTTGATGCGCGGTCCGGCCCAGGCGGCGGGCGCCGCAATCGGCGCGGTCACGGCCGCGACCGAGGCGACGGCAAGCAGCGCCGCGCGCGCCGCATTGGTGGCAAATCCCATAACGCCGATACGCGAGCAATTCGGTTAACCGTTGGTTCAAGCTCCAGAACGTTAAGAACCTGGCAACACCCCAGGCGGAGAGTCCGCGCCATGAAGATCGAGAGCGGCCGCAGCGTCGCGCCATCGTCCTCGCCCCGGCGGGCCGGGGCGGCTGCGCCTGCGTCCGGGTTTGCGCCTTCCGTGGAAGCGCCCGCGCCGGCGACGTCAGCCTCCGCTGTTAGCTCCATTACGCCGCTCGACGCCATCGTCGCCCTCCAGGCTGAAGAGCCGCCGACGCAGCGCCGCCAGCGCCAAGCCCGGCGCGGTCGCGACGTGCTCGACGCGCTCGAACGGCTTGAGCGCGGTCTGCTGGTGGGGCGAGCGCCCGCCGCGCTCAAGGCCGAACTCGAGAGCCTTCAGTTCGCTGCCGCACCGACCGGCGAGGAAGGATTGGACGAAGTCCTCCGCGAGATCGACACCCGACTCGCGGTCGAGATCGCCAAGCTGGAGCGAATGATCCGGAGACCCTGATGCTGCGCCGCAACCTACGGAAATTAGGCGAACTTTGGCGCCAACCTTGCTCCATGGACGAGCCCGAGGGGCGACGCTATAAGGCGGCGCCTCGCGAGGGCGAGCGGAGTGCGGATATGGCCTCGACGGTGAAAGAATATCGCCCCAGCGACAAAGAGCCGTTCATGAATGAACGGCAGCGCGACTACTTCCGCGCCAAGTTGGAAGCGTGGAAGGGCGAGATCCTGGAGGAGTCGCGCTCAACCATCACTTCGCTGCAGCAAGAAACCGTCGCCGAGCCCGACCTGGCTGACCGCGCCACCAGCGAAACCGATCGCGCGCTCGAACTGCGCACCCGCGACCGCCAACGCAAGCTGATCGCTAAAATCGACGCCGCGCTCCGGCGTATCGAGGACGGCTCCTACGGCTATTGCGAAGAGACCGGCGAACCGATCGCCCTTTCGCGTCTTGAGGCCCGGCCCATCGCCACGCTCTCGCTCGAAGCCCAAGAACGTCACGAACGCCGCGAGCGCGTGCATCGCGACGAATAGTCAGACGGCGCGAAGTCGCGCCTTGGCTTCGGCAATCATTTTCACGAAGCGCGGGTGATCGCGTACGGCGTCGAGATCGTTGTCGTTCTCGATCCAGGTGATGTTGCCGCGCAGGGTGGCCTTCACGGTGGCTTCGATCAGATCGAGGCCCCAGCCAAATTCGCCGGCTTTGATCATGCCGCAGCCGATATTGTAGGTCATGTTGAGATTGTTCGGATCGACGAGCAGCGCGCGTTGCGCCCATTCCTTGGCGCGGTCGATCTCGCCGAGCGCCACGAGAGCGCCAACGCCGAAGCTCAAGCCCAGCCCGTGGTCTGGTTCGGCGGCGATGAGCTTCTCAGCGCGGGCCAGCGCGTGTCGCGCCGCCGTCACGCGCAACGGCGAACCGAGCGCTTCGTAGCACTGGATCAGCATACCCGCGGCCCAGATGTCGTTGTCGTAGGCCGCCGTCGCGCGCTCCAAGCAGGAAACGGCGTCCGCATGCCGCCGCAACGAGATCAGGCAGCGCGCGGCGGCGCAGTTCACCTCGTAGGATTCCGGATCGAGGCGCAGCGCCGTCTCATGAAAGGCGAGAGCGGCGTCCAGTTGGGCTTTGTCGGCGAGTATGCGCCCCTTGGCGGCATGGGCCTCGCCGAGTTCTGAATCGAGTGAAAGTGCGCGCTCGGCGGCGTCCCAGCCGTCCTCGCTGTTGCTGACGAACAGCGCCACATTGCTTTGCGCGATCGCCATCAGCGCCCAGGCGCGCGCGTAGTCCGGGTCGATCTCCACGGCGCGCCGGCACATGTTGACGACGAGCTGCCGGTGACGCGCATGGCCCAGCATGCTGAACTGCCTCGCCATCAGATAGATTTTGTATGCTTCCGCATTGGTGGTGGAGCGCAGCTCGATCGCCTTCTTCTCGGCCGGGTGCAGATGCACTTTGAGCGCCGTCACGATCGCTTGCGCGATTTCGTCCTGAAGCGCGAAGATATCCTTGAGGTCACGATCGTAGCGTTCGGCCCACACATGCTTGTCGGTCGCGCCCTCGACCAGCTGAGCCGTGATGCGCACGCGCTCTCCGGCCTTGCGCACGCTGCCTTCGAGTACGTGGGAGACGTTGAGCTGGCGCGCTATCTGTGCAACAGGGACCGCCTTTTTGCGGAACGTGAAGGCGGTGTTGCGTGAGATGACGCCGAGCGAGGAAACCTTGCTCAGGTCGGTGATGATGTCCTCGGTTACGCCGTCGCTGAAATAATCCTGTTCGGGGTCGCCACTCATATTGGCGAACGGAAGCACGCACACGGACACCCGAGGCGCGGGCGTCGCGCCTAACGCGGGCAGGGCGCCGAACCGTGGACGGACGGCGAACACATGGACCGGCTTTTCGATGTCTTTGACGCGGTGTTCGCCGAGGTCCTCGAACACAGCTTCAATTCGGCCGGCGATCTGTTCGCGCACGGCGCGTGACAGCGCCACGCCTCCGGGCTGCGCCAGCGTCTGCAACCTCGCCGCAACGTTGACGCCTTCGCCAAAGATGTCGTCGCCCTCCACGATGACGTCGCCGGCGTTGACGCCAATTCGATAATGGACTTGCGCGTCCGGTCCGGCCACGCCATTGCGCGCGTGCATTGCCGCTTGGATTTCGAGCGCGCAATTCACTGCGGCGACCACGCTGGTGAACTCGATCAATGCGCCGTCGCCCATCAATTTGACGATGCGTCCGCCATAGGCGCCCACTTGCGGCTGGAATACTTCATCGAGGATCGCGCGCAGGCGGTTGAGCGTGCCGGCTTCGTCTCGCTCCATGAGCGCGCCGTAACCAGCGATATCGGCCGACAGAATTGCGGCTAGCTTGCGCTGCACTCAGGGCCTCCTTGACGGAATATGCCACGCGCATGGGCTGTCCCCAAGTGGATCGGCTTGCGCGGATCGTTGAAGCGGGTAGAAGCCGCCCATGCTTTTGCACGACGCTGGCCTGGCTTGGCTCCACTTCATCTTCGCCTTCATCCTCGTCGGCGCGATCGTCGCCGAAGCCTTCGTGCTGCGTCTGCCGGTGGACGGGCGCGTCGCGCGGCTGTTGTTGCGAGTCGACGTTTTCGTGGGCGCGTCGGCGGTGCTGCTGATCCTGGCCGGAGTGTCGCGCGTGATCTGGGGGGCGAAGGGCTGGATTTATTATCAGGCGCAGCCGTTCTTCTGGGCCAAGATGGCGCTGTTTGGCGTCATCGGGCTGCTCTCGATCGCGCCAACCCGCGCCTTCTTCCGCTGGGTCAAAGCGGCCGGTGCGGACGCCGCCTTCGCCGCGCCGGACGCCGAAGTGAAGCGTGTGCGCGGCTTCGTCATGGCCGAGGCGCACCTGATTATCGTGCTCCTGCTGTTCGCGTCGCTGATGGCGCGCGGCATTGGCGGCTAGCCGCCGCAGACGCTGCTGCTAAACTCCCGCAAAAAGACCAAACGGGAGGTGCAAGTGGCGGCGTCGATCCAGCCTGAAGAGTTCGATCTCATGCCCACGCTTGGCGATGTGGCGCGTCATCACGGCCGCACGCGGG
>CALBSY010000343.1 GCA_937967725.1 uncultured Alphaproteobacteria bacterium
TGTTTCGTATTTCGAGCTTCGAGTTTCGGAATTCGCGCGCAGCGCTTCACTATCCTTCGCCCCTAGCGCATACGCCACGCCGCGCAAGTGCCGCAACTCGGCCAGCGATTTGCCTTCACGCAGTCCATTGGCGATCTCCACGATCGTCTGTTCGCCCATGCCGTAGACGACCATGTCGGCCTTGGCGTCCAGCAGGATGGAACGTTTGACTTTGTCGCTCCAATAGTCGTAATGGGCCACGCGCCGCAGCGATGCCTCGACACCGCCGGCGATGACCGGCACGCCTTTGTACGCCTCACGGGCGCGTTGGCAATACGCCAGCGTCGCCCGGTCGGGCCGCCGGCCAATCTCGCCGCCGGGCGAATAGGCGTCGTCGTTGCGGACCTTCCGATTCGCCGTGTAATGGTTGATCATCGAGTCCATGTTCCCGGCGCTGATGCCGAAGAACAGCCGCGGGCGGCCAAACTCCTTCCACGCCTCGCATGACTGCCAATCAGGCTGGGCGATGATGCCAACGCGAAAGCCCGCCGCCTCTAGCACCCGGCCGATAATCGCGGCCGCGAAACTCGCGTGATCGATGTAGGCATCGCCCGAGATGAGCACCGCATCAACCTCGTCCCACCCGCGGGCGCGCATCTCTTCCGCAGACATCGGCAACGGCCGCGGATCGGAGCGTTCCTCCGGGCGCAGCCAATGCGCCAGTTCATCCGCTAGCGGCGCAGCGCGATCGATAATGGGAAGTTGAGACATATTGAAGACCAAGGTTGGGGGAGCTCTTCATTATTGCAGGCCGGGGGCAACTTTGGCGAGGAGGTCGCCACGTCATCACTGCGTTCTACCTATACGCAAGCTGTTGAGGCGGAGGATTTCCTTCTGGCCGCCGCTTCATCGTCGAACTAACGCCGCCCGCGGGATGCCTGATACCGGCCGATTGTGTTTCAGCGGCGCAGGTCGGCATGAAAAATTTGTTTGCGAAACGCTCCACAAACTGTCCTGAAATCTGAAACCCGAACACAAAAACCACCTCGTATCGTCGTAAGTCCAATGATCACGTCGCGCCGAGGTCGGTTTTCACGCCCAGCGCGAACCGCCAGCGCCCGTTGCGAGCCCTTTTCTTAAAAGCCCACAACGCGATGCTCGACAATAGCGAACCGCCATCCCCGCAGCTTCTCGGGCAGGGTAATGGTA
>CALBSY010000344.1 GCA_937967725.1 uncultured Alphaproteobacteria bacterium
ATGGCCCAGCCCGCCGCCGCGCCAACTTTCGACGCTTTCGAGGCGCTGCCCGATCCGGTCGCAATCCTGGCGGCGGACGGTTCGCTCTTGCGCGCCAATCCAGCATTTCGCGCCGCCATCCGTCATTGGGTCGGGCCGCAGCGCCCACCCTGGGGCAGGGCCCCCGCGCCGGAGTTTGAGAACGGCGAACGCCGCTTCGATGCGCCAACGCCGGACGGCCGCCGGTTCGAATGGGTCGAGCGCGTGCTCGACGATGGCGCCCATCTGGTCATCGCGCGCGACATTACCCGCCATGTGACTGCTGCCGAAGACGCATTGCGCGCCAAGACGACATTATTCGCCACCCTGACGCACGAGTTGCGGACGCCCCTGAACGGCATCCTCGGCATGGCAGGGCTGCTTGAGCTCGGCAAGCTTGAGCCGAACGCCAAGACGTATGTGGGCGCCATCAGACAATCGGGTGAATTGTTGCTCGATCTCATCACGGAAATCCTCGATTACTCTCGCCTCGAAACCGGCCGCGTCGCGCTTGAGTCTGCGCCGTTCGATCCCGAAGCGGCGATGCAAAACGTCGCCGAGCTGTTGTCGCCGAAAGCACGCGACAAGGGGCTGGAGATTGCGGTCACGATGCGCGCCGGCGCGCCGGCGCGCGTCATTGGCGAGGACGGGCGGGTCCGCCAAACCCTGTTGAGTCTCGCTGGCAACGCGGTGAAGTTTACCGAAACCGGTGGCGTCACGCTCGAACTTGCACCGCGCCCTGGCGAGCGGTTGCGATTCAGCGTGCGCGACACGGGCCCTGGCGTGGCGCCAGAAAAGCAAGCGCTAATCTTCGAGGAATTCATGCAGGCCGATGCTGGCGTCGCGCGCCGTCATGGCGGCGCGGGGCTAGGCTTGGCGATCGTGAAAAAGCTCGCGCTGGCGATGGGCGGCGAAGCAGGGCTGGTCAGCCGTCCGGGACACGGCGCAACATTCTGGGTAGAGCTACCGCTACCACGCGCGCCAGATGAGGCGTCGCAAGATGCACCACTTGCTGGCGTGCGCATCGCTATCGATAGCGGCTCAGCTTTGCTCTCGCAGGCGCTGCGTACCTCGGTCGCCTCTCTTGGCGCCTTACCGGTGGCGCTCGACGATCAGCCGGACGTCATTCTGCATGATTGGCGCGACGGCGCCGATGGCGAAGCCATAGACGCGATGCGCCGCAGTGCGCGCGTGGTCATCGCGATGATTGCGCAGGAAGAGCGCCGCGCCATTGAGCAATGCCGCGAAGCCGGCCTCTTGCATTACACGCTGAAACCGGTGCGCCGCCGGTCGCTCGCCGATCGGATACGCGTGGCGCTGGGCGGCGCGACTGACGGCGAAGTCGACGCGCCGCCGCCGGAACCGCCGCCCGAAACACTGACCGGCCTGCGGGTGCTGCTGGCGGAAGATAATCCCATCAATGCCCTTCTGGCGCGTACGCTGCTGCTGCGCGCAGGCTGCATCGTCACGACGGTGCAGGACGGGCAGGAAGCGGTGTCGGCCGCCGCGTCTGCCGCCTACGATCTCATTCTGCTCGATATTCGCATGCCGCGGCTCGACGGCCTCGAAGCGGCGCAGCGCATTCGCGCCGGAGGAGGCCCATCGGCCGCGGCGCCGATTGTCGCGCTTACCGCCGACGCGGGCGAGGAAGAGCGCGTGCAGGCGCGCCAAGCGGGGATGGACGATTTCATCACCAAACCGATCGACGCGCCGCGTCTGCTTACCGTCGCCGCGCGCTTTACCGAGCGCCCGAACCCCGCCACGTTCAGCGCCGATTAAGGCCGCTTAGGCCCGGAGTTCCTCATGACCGACGCCGCCGCCGCGCCGAAACGCTCGACCTGGGACGCCATCGCCGTGTTTTTGGAGCGGCGCACGCTCGTCATGCTTGCTCTGGGGTTTGCCGCCGGACTTCCCAACCTGCTTGTCTTCGACACGCTTTCCGCCTGGCTGCGCGAGAGCGGCGTCGCGCTGCAGACGATCGGCTTCTTCAGCCTAGCGACACTGTCCTACTCGCTGAAGTTCCTTTGGGCGCCCCTGGTGGATCGCAACTCGATCCCTGTGCTCACGGCTATGCTGGGGCATCGACGGTCGTGGATGCTTGTGTGCCAGGCGCTGATTATCTTCGGGCTGTGGCTGATCTCAGGGTCGAACCCCGCCGCAAACCTTGGCCTCGTCGCTCTCTTCGCGGTGTTTGTCGCCTTTGCTTCCGCGACCCAGGACATTGTCATCGATGCGTGGCGCATCGAAGCTGCGGGCGAGGAGCGTCAAGGCGCGATGGCCGCCGCGTATCAGTGGGGCTATCGCATCGCCATCCTAACGGCGGGCATCGCGCCCTTACTGACCGCAGCGGCGCTGACGTGGGGCATCGCGTATGCCGCGATGGCAGTGTTGATGGCGGTGGGCGTCGCCGCCGTTCTGCTGGCCCCGAAGGAAAAGCCGCGGCCCGACATGCCGCCGCTGATGCCTGCGGACATGCCCGCCAAACCCGTGCCAGAGGCGATCGAGTGGACGCTCAGGCTTATCTTGCTGTTGGCGGGCGCGCTGATTTTTGGCGCTGGCTTCACCGGTGTTTTTGATCTGTTGAAAAACACGTTCGGCCTTGTTGGCATGGCGGACGCACTCACGGGCCTTGAAGCTGCCTGGGCGGAGCGGCCCTTAGGTGTGTTTATACAGGTTGGGTTCGCGCTGGCTGGATTGGCGCTGATCGTGGCGGCTGCGTTTCCGATGCCTGGAGCGCGCACGCGCCCGGGCGTCTATTTCACGCGCTCCTACGGCGAACCGATCGCAGACTTCTTTAAGCGCTTTCCCAACACTGCGGCGCTCATCTTGGCGATGATCTGTTGCTACCGCCTCAGCGACTTCGTGCTCAACATTATGAATCCGTTCTATCTCGACGTCGGCTTCGACCTCGTGCGGATAGGCGAAATTCGAAAAGGGTTCGGCGTTTGGATGCTCATGCTGGGTGTGGGCGTGGCTGGTTGGTCCATTGCGCGCTTCGGTTTGATGCGAAGCCTGATTGTTGGCGCGTTGGCGGGGCCATTATCAAACCTGGCCTTTGCGTGGCTTGCAGTCCAAGGACCGGACTGGCGGGCGTTCGCTACGGCGATTGTCATCGACAACGTCACCGCGGGTTTTGCCGGCACGGTGCTGATCGCTTACATGTCGAGCTTAACCAGCGCGGGCTTCACGGCGACGCAATATGCGCTCTTTTCGTCGCTCTACGCGCTTCCAGGAAAGCTTATAGCCGCGCAATCCGGCAAGATTGTCGAAGGATCAGCCCGTGCGGCCGAGGGTGGTTTCCTCGGACTGACAGGCCTGTTCCGCAATCTACCGGAGGGTTCTTTCGCACGGGCGGCGGACATCAATGTCTCACCCGCCGCGTTGGCGTCCGGCTACGTCGTGTTCTTCTTCTATTCATGCCTCATCGGTCTGGCCGCGCTCGTGCTCGCCATCATCATTGCACGAAAACGCGAGCACAGCGGCGCGCGCCCCGAGCCTGCCCCCGCCTAGCGCTGGGCTTCTTTCCGCGCGGCGGCTTGGAACGCCGCCAGCGTCGCATACGTGACGATATCCGATACCGCTCCGCCTAGCGGCGCGATTTGGATTGGGCAGGCGATGCCTGTCAGGATCGGGCCAATCACGGTGGCGCCGCCGGCGGTGGTGAGCAGGCTGGTCGCGATAGAGGCCGAGTGGAGCGCCGGCATCACCAGCACGTTGGCGGCGTCCGACAAGCGCGAGAATGGGTAGAGTTCGCGCATGTTCGCGCTCAGCGCCACGTCGACATTCATTTCTCCATCGTATTCGAAGTCCACGTCCTCGCGCCGGTCGAGGATCGATACGGCGTCGCGGATCTTTTCCGAACGCTCCATCTTCGGGTTACCGAACGTGGAATGAGAGAGGAGAGCAACGCGCGGTGTGGCGCCGAACTGCCGCGCCATCGCCGCCGACTGCATCACGATCTGAGCCAGCTCCGGCGGATCGGGAAACTCGGCCACCGCCGTGTCGGCGATGAACAGCGTTCGCCCGCGATTGAGCACGATTGACATCCCCATCACACGCTCGCCGCGTGCAGGGTCGACGACCTTCAGCACATCGTCCAACGCGGTGGCGTAGTTACGGGTGACGCCCGTGACCATGCCGTCGGCATGACCGCACGCCACCATACAGGCGGCGAACACGTTACGGTCCTGATTGACCAGCCGCTGAGCGTCGCGGTGCAGGAAGCCAAAGCGTTGCATGCGCTTGTAGAGGTGATCGGCGTACTTCTCGTTGTTGACCGAGAGCCGCGCGTTCACGACTTGCAAATTGGCCGACTCCGGCACGCCTACCACGGCCATATTGTCGCGCACTTGATCTTCGCGCCCGACCAGGATGGCGCGGCCCAAACCGAGTTCCTGGAACGCATAAGCGGCGCGGATCACTGCGGGCTCTTCTCCTTCCGCAAAGACGATACTTTCGGGCGCGCGCCGCACCAGAGTCTGCACGCGCTGCATCATGGCCGCAGTTGGGTCCAGCCGTTGCGCCAGCGAGTGCCGATACGCTTCCATGTCCGCGATTGGTCTGCGCGCAACGCCGGTGTCCATCGCTGCCTTCGCCACGTAGGGCGGAATG
>CALBSY010000345.1 GCA_937967725.1 uncultured Alphaproteobacteria bacterium
GCCACTTGCGGGTAAAGTTCAACCACAATGCGGCCATGCACCGTATCGATGTAGAGGGTGTTCTCCATATCGACCTGGCGCCAGTTGCGCGGATCGGGCTGCGCGGCCGACCTCTGGAAATTACTCCCAAGGCCCAGCGCGAGCACCGCGACGGCCAATATTCCACCCAAGCGCAGCATCAAGACACCCCGAACTTCGCCTTTAGTCGTCTTTCTACTTCTTGAGGCACGAATTGCGCGACGTTTCCTTGCAGTCGGGCGATTTCCTTGACCAGCCTGGACGCGATCGCCTGGTGCGTCGGGTCAGCCATCAGAAATACCGTTTCAATGGCGGGATTTAGCTTCTGGTTCATCCCGACCATAGCGAATTCGTACTCGAAGTCGGCGACCGCTCGTAGTCCCCGGACGATAATTTGCGCCCCTACGCTCTCGGCGAACTTCATCAGCAATGTGTCAAAAGGTTGGACGACGATTTCCGCACCGCCTTTGATCTTGGCGCATTGCTGCTCGACCATCTCCACCCGCTCAGCCAGCGAGAACAGCGGCCCCTTTTCCTCGTTCACGGCGACGCCGATGACGAGGCGGTCTACAAGCGTGGCGGCGCGGGCGATGATGTCGACGTGACCATTGGTCAGCGGATCGAACGTCCCCGGATAAAGGCCCACCCGCACCGTCTTACTCACTCGCTGCTCTCCTCCACGGCATCAGCCGTTTCCCCGTTCAGCGCCTCGAGCCGCTCAGCGGCCACGACGTGCTCGTCCTCGCCGACATTGATCAAAATGACGCCCTGCGTCGCCCGGCCGGCGATGCGGATTTGGTCAATCCCGGTGCGAATGAGCTGACCCTTGTCGGTGACCAGCAGGAGGTCCTCTTCGTCGAGCACCGGGAAGGAGGCCACGAGCCGCGCCTCGCCAGTCAGGCGGTGCGCGATCAAGCCTTTGCCGCCGCGGCCGGTGACGCGGTACTCATAAGACGACGCGCGCTTGCCGAGCCCATTCGACGTAACCGTGAGGATGAACTGCTCCTGTGTTTTTAGCCATGTCAGCTTCTCGAACGGCACGTCCGCCACTTCGCCGTTGTCTTCTTCGGCCTCCGCATCCGGCTCTGCGCCGTCTCGCGCGGTCGCGTCCCACTTGAAGTAGGCGCGCGCTTCAGCGGCCGTGACATCGACGTGCTTCAACACGCCCATATCGATAACGGCGTCACCCTTGGCGAGATTGATGCCCCGCACGCCCGTCGAGGTGCGCCCCGAGAAGATACGCACGTCCGTGACCGCGAAGCGGATGCACTGGCCGTTCTGTGTAGTCAGTAGAATATCATCGTCCTCGCCGCACACTTGCACATCGACGATGCCATCGCCCTCGTCGGGCTTCATGGCAATCTTGCCGTTGCGGTTCACCTGCACGAAATCCGACAGCTTGTTTCGGCGGACGCTGCCGGACTTGGTGGCAAACATCACATCCATGCGTTGCCAAACTTCCTCGTCTTCCGGCAGCGCCATCACGGACGTGATCCACTCGCCCTGCTGCAGCGGCAGGAGGTTCACCAATGCGCGTCCGCGCGAGCGCAGATCACCCTGCGGCAAACGCCAAGTCTTCAGTTTGTAGACCATGCCCGACGAGGAAAAGAACAGAATCGGCGCGTGCGTGGACGCCACGAACACGCGGGTGACAAAATCCTCGTCCTTCATCTGCATGCCGGCGCGGCCTTTACCGCCGCGGCGCTGCGTGCGGTAAAGCGTCAACGGCGTGCGCTTGACGTATCCACCATGCGTGACGGTGACGACCATGTCTTCGCGCGGGATCAGCGCTTCGTCGTCGATCTCCCCCTCGGACTCGGAGAATTGCGTGCGGCGCGGCGCGCCGAACGCTTCTTTCACGCCAGTCAGTTCGTCGCGGATGATGGCGAGGATGCGCTCGCGCGAGGCGAGGATAGAGAGCAGCTCCTTGATTTCCTCAGCGATCTCGTTCGCCGCCTTGGCAATGTCTTCGCGGCCCAGCCCAGTCAGACGCGAGAGCTGCAGCGCCAGGATGGCTTTGGCCTGTTCTTCGGAAAGACGAACCGCATCACCTTCCGTCACGATCGTACGCGGGTCCGCAATCAGCGCGATCAACGGCATCATGTCGCCAGCCGGCCAGTGGCGCGCCAACATGCGTTCGCGCGCCGTCGCCGGATCGGGGCTCTCGCGAATGAGTTTGAGGACTGCGTCGTTATTGGCGACGGTCAGGTCCAGACCGACCTTTTCGTGGCCGCGTTTGCGCGCTTTCGCCAAGCGGTGCTTGGTGCGCCGCGTCACTACCTGCTCGCGGAACGACAGGAAGATGTTCAGGATCTTCCGCAAACCCATCTGCTCGGGCTTGCCTTCGTTCAGCGCCAGCATGTTGACGCCAAACGAAGTCTGCAGCGAGGAGTAGCGGTAGAGTTGGTTCAGCACCACGTCCGCCACCGCGTCGCGCTTCAGTTCGATCACCAGCCGCACGCCGAGGCGATTAGATTCATCACGTACTTCGGCGATGCCTTCGATGCGCTTCTCGCGCACTTGCTCACCGATCCGCTCGACCATCTCAGCTTTATTCACCTGATAGGGAATCTCGGTGAAAACGAGAGCTTCGCGGCCACGAATGGTCTCCGTGTGATGCCGTGCGCGGATCACCACTGAGCCGCGGCCGGTCATCAACGCCATGCGCGCGCCGGCGCGGCCCAGAATTTCACCGCCGGTCGGAAAGTCCGGCCCAGGCACGATCTCGAGCAAGTCGAGATCGGCGAGGTTTGGATTGTCGATCAGCGCAACGGCCGCATCGATCACCTCGTTCAAGTTGTGCGGCGGAATGTTGGTCGCCATGCCGACGGCGATGCCGCCGCCGCCATTGACCAACAGGTTCGGGAAACGCGCCGGCAGGACTGTCGGCTCCTGCACGGTGCCGTCGTAATTGTCTTGAAAGTCGACGGTGCCTTCGTCGATGTCGTCCAGCAGCGCGCGCGCCGACTTGGCCAGCCGCGCTTCGGTGTAGCGCATCGAAGCCGGCATATCGCCGTCGATCGAGCCGAAATTGCCTTGGCCGTCGATCAGCGGCAGACCCATCGAGAAATCTTGGGCTAGGCGCACCAGCGTCAGGTAGATCGCCTGGTCGCCGTGCGGGTGGTAATTGCCCATCACGTCGCCGACCGATTTCGCACACTTGCGATAGCTCTTGTCGTGCGTGTTGCCCGCCTCATCCATCGCGTAGAGGATGCGCCGGTGCACGGGCTTCAACCCGTCACGCGCGTCAGGCAGTGCGCGCGAGACGATTACACTCATCGCGTAATCGAGATACGAACGCTTCAACTCATCTTCGACGCTGATGAGCGAGACGCCTGGAGGGAGGGAAGGACCGCCGGTGTCGGCGGGATCGGACGTGTCTGACACGGATCGCCGGTCTATATCTCTAGAGCTTCAGGGAGCGCGAAAATGGGGGCACAAGTAACCCCCGCGAATCCGCGCCAAACTAACATCGTGGCGGCCCCGCCGCAAACCAAGGAGCAGCCCATGCGCCCTCTCGTCGCCCTTGTTTTTGCAGCGCTTCTTTGCGCCTGCGCCGCGACCGCTGCCGATCGCGACGTTTCCAGCCGCATCGAACCGCGCACGGTGTGGATCGTCGGCCAGGACGGCCGCGCCGCGGGCCAGGCCACGTTCACGGAGGCGCCGCACGGCGTTTTGATTCGACTGGAATTTTCCGGACCGACCTTGCCCGCCGGCTGGCACGGACTGCACCTGCACCAGCGCGGCGATTGCTCGGATTTCGCCAACGGGTTCCAGGCCTCCGGCGGCCACCTCGGCATGCGCCGGCGCGTCGAGCACGGTCTGCGCAACGCGCGCGGACCTGAGGCGGGCGACTTGCCCAACCTGTTCGCCGCACCATCGGGAGCGTTCGGCGCTGAGCACTTCACACCGCACGTCACCATGGCGGACGAACAATTGGGCGAACGCCTGCCGCTGTTGGATGACGACGGTGCAGCCCTGCTGATCCACGCTGGCCCCGACGACCACATGAGCCAGCCCATCGGCGGCGCGGGCGAACGCATCGCCTGCGCGGCGCTCACCCGGTTGCCGTGACGAGAAGCGACATGCACTTAACCCGCCGCGGCTTTGCCGCATC
Organism: uncultured Alphaproteobacteria bacterium; assembly: GCA_937967725.1. GTDB lineage: Bacteria > Pseudomonadota > Alphaproteobacteria > Caulobacterales > Aquidulcibacteraceae > Vitreimonas. Next base: position 4,136 of record CALBSY010000345.1, read on the forward strand.
GATCGCCGCGCTGCCATTGGCCGCCTGCCAGAACGCAGGCGAAGAGGTCGCGCCGCCCGAACACAGCGCAGCCGTATGGCGCGAAGGTCCGCGCGCGCCATTTGCCGTGCAGGAAATCTATCCCGCCTTGCACGACGGCGCGATTTGGGTGGCGGGTGGTTTCGCCCCGCTGGCCGCGCTCGGCGCCACTAACCGCGTCACCGTCCTCGATATCGCGAACAACACGTGGCGCGCCGGCCCAGAATTGCCGACACCGTCGCATCATGTGCAACTCGCTTCGCTCAACGGCGAACTCTACGCGATCGGCGGCTTTCTTGGCGGCGACAATCGCCGCAGCTGGATTTGCACTACGCGCGTGCTGAAGCTCGACGGCGATGCGTGGGCGGAGGGCCCGCCGCTGCCGAAACCCATCGCCGAGGCCATTCCGCTCGTTCACGAGGATCGCATCCATCTCATCGGCGGCCGCTCGCCGCGCGGCCAAGCCAACGCCGCCTGGAACGATCAGACCGATGTTGACGACCATTTCGTGCTGGCCGCCGGCGCCGCGCAATGGGCGCGCGCAGCGCCGCTGCCGATGGCGCGCAACTCGCATGGCGGCGCTGTGATCGGCGGCGCATTGCACGTCGTTTCCGGGCGCACTGTCGCCAACGGCCAGACGGCTGCGCACCACATCTACGATCCGCGCACCGACGTTTGGGACACAGGGCCTGATTTTCCCGAACCACGTGGCGGCATCGCCGCGGCCGCGTGGCGGGGACATCTCGTCGCCGGCGGGGGCGAGATTTTTGATCCGGGCTCCGTCGGCGAAACCCTATACGAACTCAACGCCAGCGCCTGCAGCGCGTTCAAGACCATGACCACGCCGCGACACGGCCACGGCTTCGTAGCAGCAGGCGTCTCCACATAAGAGAT
>CALBSY010000346.1 GCA_937967725.1 uncultured Alphaproteobacteria bacterium
GCTGGCCGAAGACGACGACTCTCTGAGGGCCTTCCTTGAGCAGAGCCTGTCGCGTGCGGGACATGAGGTGTCGGCGCACGGCGACGGCGATTCCGCGTGGGAAACGCTGGAGCACGGCAGCTACGACGTGCTGCTGACGGATATCGTCATGCCTGGGCTCGACGGCATAGAACTGGCGCGGCGCGGCGCGGAAGCCGATCCGGCGATGAAGATCGTCTTCATCACCGGCTTCGCCGCGGTGGCGCTCTCGGCACAGAGCCAGGCCCCCAAGGACGCCAAAGTGCTGTCCAAGCCGTTTCACCTGAAGGATCTCGTGGTCGAAATCGAGCGCGTGATCGCGGCGGCTTGAGGCGGCGCGACGGGGCCTGTATAGGGCCATCCACCCAACGGTGACCTTAAGTGGTTTCGGGCGCGTAGCTCAGCGGGAGAGCACTACGTTGACATCGTAGGGGTCACAGGTTCGATCCCTGTCGCGCCCACCACTCAGTCTCGGTCTCCTCACAGGTCTTGCGGTCCATTCCGCAAGCGACGGATAGTAGGCGACTACTTGGCGTAGAATGTATCCGGAGACGCCGAAGTCAGGCGTCCGTGCGCCGACATAGGCGGCGCGTCCGCCAGTTTTCTCCCGGCCGCACTGAATAGTAGCTATTTCGATTCAGCCGATGCGGCGCACGAGCGCGCGCTGGGCGTCCCATTCAAGCGGGAGAGGCCGAGCCGTGAGCGCGGAAAGCGTCAGTGCGCGGGGCTGACGCCCGGTCAATATCAGCTCGACGAGATCCGGCGCCAAGTACGCCAAGGGCAGCAGGCGATTGGTATAGTGGATGCAGCGCTTTTGCGCGGCGGCCAGATCCACCACCGAGAAAACCGCGCCTGACTCCAATTGATCAGCCCAATGACGCGCGAGTGAGATCGCGCGCACCAAAGTGCGATCAGGTCGCGCGGTGGATCGCTCCGCGCCAATGATGGTCGTTGCATTGCGCGGCCGAGCCAAGGCCACCGGATGCTCAAAGGTGAGATTGCCGCCTTTGCGTTCGATGCTCACGTTCGAGATGGCGCACGCGTCGGCAGCTTCAGCCTCGAACGTGATGCGCAACTTGTGAACGGAGACCTCGACTTGATTGACCGCCGCTGCCACGCGCAGCTGGATAAAGTCATCGCTACGCCAATGTGGTGCGAGGAGGGGCGCAACGGCGTCCACAACCAATCGATCAAGCACGCCGGCTGACACGCGGGGCAAGCTACCCGGTTTTCCAGTCTCGTCGAGCAGTGCGGTCGAGACGTAGTAGCGATAGCGCCGTTCGCCCTTGCGCGCATGGCTGATGCGCATCGTGTTGCCGGCATCGTCCCTGACCTTGCCGAGCAGCAGCGACTCATCGATCCGCTTGGGCATGCGTTTTAGCGGCGCTTTGATTTGGGCGCGAAGCGTTTGCACCGCGTTCCATAGATCCTCATCGACGATGGCCTCATGTCGACCGGGATATGTCTTGTCGCGATGTCTTATGAGGCCGCGATAGATCGGATTCGACAGAATGACCGCAAGTCCGCTGCGCGTGATCGCTCTGCTCTGGTGCGCGATCCCGGAGCGAGACGTCCAGCATTTCGACAGAATTCCTTGCGTGGGCAAATCTGCGATTAGGGCGGCGGTTGAGCGGAGCGCGAGATAGCGCCGGTAAATGAAGCGGACGCGTTCTGCCTCTGCGTCGTTCACGATCAGATGACGTTCGCGCACGTCATAGCCTAATGGAGGCGATCCCCCCATCCACATACCTTTGGCTTTCGATGCCGCCAGCTTGTCGCGAATGCGCTCGGCGGTGACCTCACGTTCGAACTGGGCGAATGAGAGCAGCACATTGAGCGTGAGGCGTCCCATCGACGTCGTCGTGTTGAACGATTGCGTCACCGACACGAAAGACGCGCCTGCCGCGTCGAGCCGCTCGACGATCTTGGCGAAGTCGGCCAGCGAGCGGGTGAGGCGGTCGACCTTGTAGACCACGACCACATCGATCTCGTGCGCGGCCAGGGCGGTGAGCAGGCGCTGCAGGGCAGGCCGATCCATTGAACCGCCGGAGAAGCCGCCATCGACAAAGACGTTCTTGTAAGCGACCCAGCCCTCGCCGGCCTGAGAGGTGATGTAGGCGCGGCAGGCTTCGGTCTGAGCGTCCAGCGAATTGAATTCCTGGCTCAATCCCTCCTCGGTCGAAGTGCGGGCATAGATGGCGCAGCGAATCTTCTTCTTGCCACTCATGGCAATTCCGCTTTGCTGTTGGCGACGCCATCCGCGAGCTTAAAGAAGCGGGGGCCGCTCCATTTCACTCCGGTAATCACCCGCGCCACCTTGCTGAGCGAGGCATACGTGACGCCATCGAACAAAAAACCCGCTTCGGTGACCGTGACGCCGTAGCGTCGCCCATTCCAATCCCGGATTAGGACGGTGCCTGGTTGGAGTTGCTCGGGCGGTGCAGGTACGTAGCGAGGATCGGCTTCAAACTGTTTCGCCAGGCTTGTGAGGCGCCGCCTCGTCGCTCGGCTGAGGTCGCCCGAGTGGCGCGCCTGAAGCCGGTAGACGAACGCATGCAACAGCAGCACGCGGGATTGGTATGGAGGAGGGGGCGAATTGAACCGCTCCCGCCAAGCTACACGCAGCTCAGTGAGCAGCATGCCTGACAGACTGGCAATCTCATCACGAACCTCGCTCATGGCTCTGTCCGCCTGCGTGCAAGTAGGTTGATGGCGCGCGCCAGCACGCTCAGCTCGTCTGCCAGTCGTTCAAGCCGAGCCGCCGTTTGCTGTGTCGCGCGGCGCTGTCCGAGGACTGCAACGTTGTGCAGTTTTTCGGCGTGTTGAATCATCGTATCCCACAACGCCGCGCGAATGGCTTGCGGGCTCATCGTCTGCCTACGATGCGATAGACGCGCTCGTCGCCCACTTTCTTGGACGAGATCGAAAACCCTTGCTGCTTCTTGATGGCGCCTGACATGACGCCTCGAATGGAGTGGGCCTGCCAGCCGGTCAGCGCCATCATCTGCGTGATCGTTGCGCCTTGAGGGGTGCTGAGCACCGCGATTAGCGCGGCGAGCTTCGTTCCTGACGGCACGTCAGCAATCGTGCGCTTGGCGCTTCGTTTGGAAGCACTTCCGTTCGCCCGCGCCTTCGGCGCGCGTCGCACTGTGCGTCGGTTTGGTGACTTCGAGGCCATTGTCTTGCTCCTTCGCGCCGGCGCGAATCCCGGCACGACCGCAAGCCCCGCGAGAACGGGGCAATGGGCGAAGGAGGGGCTAGAGCGGCTATCGCGTCATGTTGGCCGTGTTGCGCTGCGACATGGGGCGTTCATCACCCGCATGCACGCTCGGATTAGCGCACTAGTCCATATGTGGACGGCCCTTTCTTGCAAGAATTTTTTAGAGGGGCTCATCGGCTCGCTTGCGCCCATATGTCCGGCCTATTTGTTGCAGCCGCACATGGACCGCTGGCCAAGATGGCATCCGCGTCACGGGCTCCAACCAGTCTCGTCGGTCTCGTTACGCCGCTGGACTTGACGGAATCTCCCATGCGGGGATCGAATCGACCGCCCATCTTCCTTTCTTGCAAATCACGGCCGCCGCTGGCCGATGTGGCCTGTGGTTAGGTTGCGCGCATCGCGTAACTTGGGTTGTAGCCTTGATCGCTCATCATGAGTTTCCAAGCGATACGCGCGATTTTGTTGGCTAGCGCAACAGCGACGAGTTTCGGTGGCTTCCGCTCAAGCAGCCTCTGCAGCCAAGGCCAAAATGGGCCACGACGGAGTCGAACCTGACGTATGAGCGCCGTTGCTCCCCTAACAAGCACGCTCCGCAACAGACCGTCTCCTGCTCGTGTGATGCTGCCGAGTTTGACGACGCCGCCGGAGGAATGATCTTTCGGCGTTAAGCCAATCCAGGCGGCGAAATGTCGTGCCGAGGCGAAGTGTCGGGGGTCCGGCGCCTTAAGGGCCAACAGCGTGGCGCCGACGGGGCCAACACCTGGAATTTGTGCGAGCCGCTGAGAGCGTTCGTTGGTGCGATGCCAGGTCACCAGCTCGGTTTCGATTTTCCTTAGTCGCGATTGCAGCTGCGCCAACTCTGCGGCGAGTTCGGCAAACAGTCTTCGCGCCATGTCGGGAATAGCGTCTTCGCTCGCTATACGCGCAAGCAAAGGTTCGACCTTGTCCAGCCCGCGTGCTGCTATGATTCCAAACTCAGCAGCGTGGCCGCGCAGCGAGTTGGTGAGCTGTGTTCGCGACCTGATCAAGCGATCGCGTAAGGACACCAGCATCAGGGCCGCCTGCTGTTCAGTCGATTTCTGTTGCACGAAGCGCATCGTCGGCCTGCTGACGGCTTCGCAAAGGGCCTCGGCGTCGGCCGCGTCGTTCTTCCCACGTTTGACGTACGGACGAACGAATTGCGCCGGCATGATCCGGACATCGTGACCCATATGTGGACGGCCCTTTCTTGCAAGAATTTTTTAGAGGGGCTCATCGGCTCGCTTGCGCCCATATGTCCGGCCTATTTGTTGCAGCCGCACATGGACCGCTGGCCAAGATGGCATCCGCGTCACGGGCTCCAACCAGTCTCGTCGGTCTCGTTACGCCGCTGGACTTGACGGAATCTCCCATGCGGGGATCGAATCGACCGCCCATCTTCCTTTCTTGCAAATCACGGCCGCCGCTGGCCGATGTGGCCTGTGGTTAGGTTGCGCGCATCGCGTAACTTGGGTTGTAGCCTTGATCGCTCATCATGAGTTTCCAAGCGATACGCGCGATTTTGTTGGCTAGCGCAACAGCGACGAGTTTCGGTGGCTTCCGCTCAAGCAGCCTCTGCAGCCAAGGCCAAAATGGGCCACGACGGAGTCGAACCTGACGTATGAGCGCCGTTGCTCCCCTAACAAGCACGCTCCGCAACAGACCGTCTCCTGCTCGTGTGATGCTGCCGAGTTTGACGACGCCGCCGGAGGAATGATCTTTCGGCGTTAAGCCAATCCAGGCGGCGAAATGTCGTGCCGAGGCGAAGTGTCGGGGGTCCGGCGCCTTAAGGGCCAACAGCGTGGCGCCGACGGGGCCAACACCTGGAATTTGTGCGAGCCGCTGAGAGCGTTCGTTGGTGCGATGCCAGGTCACCAGCTCGGTTTCGATTTTCCTTAGTCGCGATTGCAGCTGCGCCAACTCTGCGGCGAGTTCGGCAAACAGTCTTCGCGCCATGTCGGGAATAGCGTCTTCGCTCGCTATACGCGCAAGCAAAGGTTCGACCTTGTCCAGCCCGCGTGCTGCTATGATTCCAAACTCAGCAGCGTGGCCGCGCAGCGAGTTGGTGAGCTGTGTTCGCGACCTGATCAAGCGATCGCGTAAGGACACCAGCATCAGGGCCGCCTGCTGTTCAGTCGATTTCTGTTGCACGAAGCGCATCGTCGGCCTGCTGACGGCTTCGCAAAGGGCCTCGGCGTCGGCCGCGTCGTTCTTCCCACGTTTGACGTACGGACGAACGAATTGCGCCGGCATGATCCGGACATCGTGACCCAATTCTGTGAGGGTGCGAGACCAGTAGTGGGCGGAGCCGCCAGCCTCGACGCCAATCACGGTCGGCGGCAAGGTAGAAAAAAAGGAACTCATCTGCGCACGCCTCAGCCTCCGGCGCAGGATCGGTTTCTCCGCTTCATCAACGCCATGTAGTTGAAAGTATTGCTTCGAGAGATCCAATCCCAGTCGAACTGCGGTGTTCATAATGGCCCTCCTTGAAAGCTAGCGGCGAACAGCTTCGCACACACCGGCCGGGGTGGGGGCCGTCCACACCATCAGTCGAAAGATCGGCCGGATGGTCTGTTCCGGGGCATGAAGAGACGGTTGGAAAGCTGCGTGAGGGCGTTCAAAACGAACCCTTGCGGCTCAACAGCTGGGGTGGGGCGGACAACCCGAGGTTTAGTGCTTATCGGATCGGATCACTCACGCTACTAATACCGAACCTGAATCATAGGCCGCCAGGGGCAAGCGGCTGGCGTACCGAGCTTGAGAAATGACGAGAGCGGACCCCGAAAGGCGCACCCGAAGCGGGGTGTCGCGCGCATGAGCAATGAAGCTGACACATGCCGAAAGCTTGTAGCGCCCAAACTCACGGCGGCAGGATGGGATAGCGAACCGCATTCCATCGCCGAACAGCGTACAATCACGGACGGTCGTGTCATTCCCGTCGGCAAAGGCTTCGTCCGAAAACCGCCGAAGCGTGTTGATTATCTTCTGCGCTACGCAAGGGACTTCCCGCTCGCTGTCGTCGAGGCAAAGGCCAGTTACAAGTCGGCGTCCGACGCCGTGCAGCAAGCCCGCACCTATGCAGAGATGCTGGGCCTGAAATATGCCTACGCCACAAACGGCGTGGACATCATTGAGATCGACTACTTCGCGGGCACGGAAACGCGCGTCGCAGACTTCGCCAAACCCGACGACCTGTGGCGGCGCTATCAAGCAGGCACCGGCATCACCACGCTGGATCGCGTCGATCATCTGATCGCGCCCTACAACACGGTCGGCGGGAAGCCGCCAAGATACTATCAGCAAATCGCGATCAACCGCACGGTTGAGGCGATGCTCGCTGGCAAGAAGCGCTTGCTTCTCACGATGGCAACCGGAACCGGCAAGACTATCGTGGCTTTCCAGATTTGCTGGAAACTCTGGTCAAGTCGCTGGAATACAACAGGCGAACATCGCAAGCCGCGCATTCTCTTTCTTGCCGATCGCAACATCCTTGTTGACGACCCCAAAGATAAGACCTTCAGCCCATTCGGCGACGCGCGCCATA
>CALBSY010000347.1 GCA_937967725.1 uncultured Alphaproteobacteria bacterium
ACCAAACAGCTAGTAATCCAATGCCAACGCTAAATCAGCGCAAAACGCAACGCCTACTGGCGCAACAATCAACCAAAGTACGATGCGTCGAACGTTCAACCGCATCTCACCACGTTCCGTGCTTTGCCCAATTCCACCAACACATCCGCGACGTGCCCGCCTGCCATCATGCTGCGCGTGATGCGTTCGTAGTGCTGGATGAAGCGGTCAATCCAAGCGTCTTCGTCCGCCGTGAGCGCGCGGCCGCGCAGCGTCACTTCCTGTTCGCCGCGCCAGCGGCGCACGATGTCCCAACCCGGCGGCCGCAAATAGATGATAGCGTCGAACTCCGCGAACCACTCGGCGTAGCTCGTGCGCAGAAAATCGTTCTGGATTTCGCGCCAACGGCCCGCCGTATCTTCCTGTTCCACTGCGTTCAGCGGCGGCGAGGGCGGCACGGGCAATGCGCCGAGGCACCAGGCGTCGACCAGAATGGCCTCTGGCCGTCCACAAAACACCGGCCATGTCTCGCGCGGCTTCTGTACGTCCTTGATCTTGTCGAAGCGCGGCAGCGGCGTTTCGGCGTCCGGCGCAGCGTTCATCAGCGCGGCGATGGTTTCGCGCGCGAGCGCGATATCGTGCGTCCCAGGCGGCCCGCGCGTTTGGAACAGCGGGTGCGTGCGCGCCGCCAGTTCGGCGCGTTGCACATGATCGAGATACACGTCGTCGATGGAGAATTGCGCGTAGCGCGGCCGGTTCGCCGCCTCCAGCAGCTCCACCGCCGTCGTCTTGCCCGATCCTTGCGCCCCGGCCACGCCGATCAGCACCGGCCGCTCCGGACGCCGCGCGCGCTCGCGCTGAATCACGTCGAAGATGATGGTGGGCAGGGCAGTGAGGTCGCTCACTCCGCCAGCACCCGCGGCAGCTTGAAGGTCACGTCCTCGCGCGTCACCGCGACTTCCTCGACCCGTGCGTCATAGCGCGCGGCGATCGCCGCGATCAGCGCTTCGACCAAATCCTCCGGCGCGCTGGCCCCAGCCGTTACGCCGACGTTCCGCACGCCTTCCAACCAGTTCCAATCCACATCTGCCGCCGAACCGACCAACCGCGCGTCCTTGGCGCCGGCGCGTTTGGCCACTTCCACCAGCCGCAGCGAATTCGAACTCTGCGGCGAGCCGATCACCAGCACCAGATCCGCATCACGCGCCATCGCCTTCACCGCTTCCTGGCGATTGGTGGTGGCGTAGCAGATGTCTTCCTTGTGCGGCGCCGCGATGCCCGGGAAGCGCCGCTGCAGCACGCCGACGATTTCGGCGGTATCGTCCACCGAGAGCGTCGTCTGCGTCACGAACGAAAGCTTGGCCGGATCGCGCGGTGTGAACGCCTCCGCGTCCGCGGTTGTTTCCAGCAGTGTGATCGCGCCGGGGGGCAGCTGCCCCATCGTGCCGATCACTTCGGGATGGCCGGCGTGGCCTATCAGCACGATCTCGCGCCCCGCATCGAAGTGCCGCTGCGCTTCGACATGCACTTTCGACACCAGCGGGCAGGTGGCGTCGACGAAGATCATCTCCCGCCGCTTCGCCTCGGCCGGCACCGCCTTGGGCACCCCGTGCGCGGAGAAGATTACCGGCCGGTCGCCCGGGCACTGGTCCAGTTCCTCCACAAACACTGCGCCCAGCCGTTCGAGCCGCTCGACCACGTGCCGATTGTGGACAATCTCGTGCCGGACATAGACCGGCGCGCCCCATTTGCCGATCGCCTGTTCGACGATCTGGATGGCTCTGTCCACGCCCGCGCAGAAGCCCCGGGGGGCGGCTAACAGGATTGAAATCTGGCGTTTTTCAGGCGTGGTCATCGGGTGTGCGGCGAACTTTTCGCGTTAGGCGCCGGGGCGTGTTGCGGGCGGCTCGGCGCAAAGCTATCACGGCCCGTCGCCAAATGCCTTCGGGGCGGGGTGAGACATGCAGCCGCCGCATGGTCCCCGGAGGGTGAAAGGTAATTCGAACATGATGATCCGCGCCGCTCTTGTGTTGTCGCTTGGCCTGGCCTTGGCGGCGTGTTCGAACAACCGCCAAGGGCGCACGGTCGAACTGCCTGGCGGCGTCATGCCCGAACAGCAGAGAGACCTGAGCCCGCCGAATTTCTTCGAGCGTATGTTTGGCAACGACGACCGTCCCAATGTCGGTCCATGCCCGTTGATGGGGGTGCTCTACGATAACGCGCGCATCGTCGACTTCGCCGAGCCCAACAACGAGCGCTACGCCAACATCGAATACACCGCCGAGATGCAAGGCGTACGCGGCTTGTGCCGCTATGTCGACGCTGATCCAATTACCATGGAAATGGATATTGAGATGTAGTTTGGGAGCGGTCCCGACGCGACATCCGACCGCCAGACCGATCGCTACTGGGTCGCCGTCGCCCGCCGTGGCATCGCACCGATCGAGAAAGTCTATTTTGACGTCGACGTCCGCTTTCCGCGCGGCGAAGCCGTGGTGACGCGTACGGAGCAAATCGAGCGGATCGTAATCCCACGCGCCACTG
>CALBSY010000348.1 GCA_937967725.1 uncultured Alphaproteobacteria bacterium
GAATAACCGCAATATACTACATCATCTGAGCTCCAGATGCCATCGAAGCTACCCGGCGTGAACACGTGCGCTTCGAGATCGATGCGCGTTACGACGACACGTTCAGCGAGGCCCGCTTTCGCCACGCCGTGTTTCAGTGCTTCTACGGTTTCCTCGCGCCATTCGAACACTTCGATCTTACCCGGGTGCGCGTTGGCGGCGGCGATCACCGGGCCAGCCAGGCCCGGCCCAAGCAACGCCAGCACGCCCTCGGCTTCCAAGCCAAGCCGCGCCGGTTCGAGCCCGTCGGCGGTGGCGTCGCCCGGGCGCACGCGGTGCTCGCCCCAGAGCAGCGACAGCGCCGCGAGCCGCGGCGGCCATTCGTACTCGGGTTCATCGAACAATTGATCTTCAATGTCGTTGGCGGGCGGGTTTTCAGCCAGCTTAGCTTCGATTTCCGCCAACGCCGCCGTCTCATCGAAAGCTTCGCCTTCCCACCAGGCGCGCAGCTTCGCGCGCGTCAGCGCGAGCTTGCGTTTGTCAAACAAAACCTTAAGCGCGGCGGCCATAGCGCGCCGAGCATACGCCGATGCCGTTAATTATTTGCTTGGATTACCGGCCGCAGCGGCGCCGAATTGGAAGGCAAAGGCGCATCCGGATCGGCGATGAAGGCCAAAATGTCCGCGTAAACGACCTCCCGTTGCAAGTCGCGCAGGAGCCAGTGCCAGCCGTCTTCATAAAGCGCCGTGCGCGCGCTCGCCGGCAAGCGCCGCGCCGCGCTGACGGCCGAGGCGCGCGGGATGATCTGATCGTGCGCCCCGTAGAGGAAGAGCACATCTCCGTGCAGGTTGGCGGAACGCTCAGAAGCCGTCTCCATCAGATTCACGAGGCCATAAACGGCGTCGATCCGCGTGCGCCAGATCATGTGCGGCGCGCGGCCCGCCTGCAGCAGCGCTTCGCGATTGTCGGAGGCGACGCGGCTGCGGGTGACGCGCCGCGGCGGCGTTACCGCGCGCCAGGGAAATGTGTGCGCGCCGATCCAAAGCGTCAGTGCGTATTGGCTGGGCAGCGTAGACCAACCCCAAACAGCGGGCGCCACCAGCACAAGACGATCGACGGCCGGAGCATCTTCCGCACCGAATGCGGCGATCGCTGTGGCCGCCCCCATGGAATCGCCGACGACCGCTATCGTCGCGCCCGGATGAGTCTGCTGCGCGACGGCGACGGCGGTGCGCAAATCTTCCGTCATTAAACGCTCGCCGCCCCAAACGCCGCGATTGGGAGAGCGGCCAAAGCCGCGTGCGTCATAAGCATAAAGGGCGACGCCGCGTTCGGCGAACCATGGGCCGGCAAGGTAAAAGGTGTTGGCGTAATCGTTCATGCCGTGCAGGCCGATGATCACCGCGTGCGTTTCAATGTCTGGCGGCGGCAGCCAAGCCGTGAGGCCGAGTTCGGTTCCGTCGAAGCTCATGAAACGCTCGCTCACTACGTTGAAGTGCGGTCGCGCTTGGAAATTCGGTCCATGGTTCGCTGCACGCTGCACTGTCGGCACGCATGCCGCGATTAGCATCAGCGCAACGCCGACGAGACCCTTCGCCGCAACTCGGGCAACAATTCCGTTTCGAACCAGGGATTGCGTTTGAGCCATGCACTGTTCCGCCAAGATGGATGCGGTAGAGGCATCACGTCGTCCGGATAGTCGCGCCAAGCGCGCACTGTTTCGCCCAAAGTACGCTTCGCCGCAGCGCCTAGATGATAGCGATGCGCGTAGGCGCCGACCAAGAGGGTG
>CALBSY010000349.1 GCA_937967725.1 uncultured Alphaproteobacteria bacterium
CCGCCGACGGCGACCGTTCCGATCCGGAGCGCCGCCGCGCCCTCGTTGCGAACCAGATCAGTCAGCGCCGCGAACACCACAACCGACGTGTCCGGATCGAGATTGCCAGTAGGTTCGTCGGCTAGGATCAGCACCGGATTGTTGACCATGGCGCGCGCCACGGCGACACGCTGCTGTTCACCACCAGAAAGCTGCGCCGGTTGGTGATGCACGCGCCCAGCTAAGCCCATAACACCGAGCAAACGCTCGGCCTCCTCTAACGCCTCGGACCGCGGACGCCCGGCGATCAGCGCCGGCAACGCGACATTGTACAGTGCATCGAATTCCGGCAGCAGATGATGGAATTGATAGACGAAGCCGATCTGATTGCGGCGGATGTCGGTGCGTCCTTCGTCGCCGAGCTACCATGCATCACGTCCCGCGACATTCACGGTGCCGGCCGAAGGTTTTTCCAGCACGCCCGCCGCATGCAGCAACGAGGACTTGCCCGAACCGGAAGGGCCTATCAATCCAACCACTTCGCCCGGTGCAATGTCGAGATCGACACCGTCAAGCACTGTAAGCTCGCCATCACCGGACTTGTAGCGCCGCTCCAAACCGGCGAGGCGCAACACGTGTGTCGTAGTGGCGGCGACATCATTCATAACGCAGCGCCTCCACCGGATCGAAACGTGACGCCCACCACGCGGTGAGCAGCGTTGCCGCGAACGTCACCGCGATCGTGAAAAACGAGACCAACGCCACCTCGCCCCATTCGACCCGCGCCGGCAGCGTTTCCAGTGAATAGACCGTCCCAGGGAAAGGATCGAACCCGGTGGTCGCCTCGATGAAGTTCTGGATCGGCTCGATGTTGAGGCAAAAGCCGATCCCCAGCAGCAAACCGAGCGAAAGACCGATCACACCCAAACTAGCGCTCGCCATAAAGAAAACACGCTGGATCGCGCCTTTGGTGGCGCCCATCGTACGCAGAATGGCGATGTCGCGGCTCTTGTTCTTCACCAGCATGATGAGGCCGCTGACGATATTCAGCGCCGCGATAGCGACGAGGATCATCAGGATCAGCCGCATCACGTTGCGCTCAACCACCAGCGCGTCGGCTAACCCCTGGCTCTTTGCCCTCCAATCGTAAACGAAAACGTCCGGGCCCAATCGCGAGCGCAACTCCATCATCGTCGCGTGCGTGCGCTCCGGATCACGGATACGAATCTCCAACTCGTCCGCGCCGTCAGCGCGTCCGAATAGAATTTGCGCCTGCTCGAGCGGCATGTAGATCAGCGCGGAGTCGAACTCCGCCATACCAACGCTGAACACACCGCCGATCAGGAACGATTTGCGCCGCGGCGTCAGCCCAAAGGGCGTCGCTGCGCCCTGCGGCGAGAGGATCGAGATTGCCATGCCCTCGCGCACGCCAAGAGCCGCCGCGAGCCGGTCGCCTACCAGGATCGTCGGCGACTCCACACCGGTAAAGCCCTCTAACTCGCCACCCTCGCGAATGCTGTTCATCACGATCGGCAGCTGACGCAGCTCGCCATGCGGAATACCACGCACGATCACGCCTGCGGCCATCGCGTCCGATGTCGCCAGTCCTTGGGCATTGATGATTGGCGTTACGTGCAGAACCTCCGGCGTCTCCCGTACTAATGCCGCCAGCCGCTCGATCTCAGAACCAGGCAGGTTGCGCGTGTCGACGTAAACATGTCCGTTTACGCCAGTAAGGCGCGAAAGCAGCGTTTCGCGAAACCCATTCATCACCGACATGGTGATAATCAACGCCATCACCGCCAACGTGATCGCCACCACCGATATGACGGAAATCAACGCTACGCCGCCATGCTGGCGTTTAGCGCGCAGATAACGCCCTGCCAGCATACGCTCGAACAAACCAAAAGGAACGCTACGTCCGTTGCTCATCAATAGGCTCGCGCGATCAAAATTTCTTCTACACCCGGCTTGCCGGTGAAAACGCACGACCCAAACGATGAAGGCTGATCGGACGGGGCGTTGCGTATCGTGAGCTTAAGCGCCTTGAGCCGCTCACCAACTTCCTCAAGCGCGGCGCCGCTCGGACGCGACCATGCAACACGCGCCCAGCCCTTGAACTCAGTTTCCTTATCCTCTGCGCTGTAATACTTCTCGATATCCGCGAAAGCCTTGAGATCGCGCCGGATATTGCCGTCGAGACGCGCCTTGGCTTCGTCGAACAGCGCCTGCTGCGTCGCCGCAAGCAACCCCGGCGCCTTAGATACGAACTCGGCGCGCGGCAGCGTCGCCGAATTGATCTTTCCGTCCTCCCGCAGCGCATTACGCTGAATGAACGTCACTTGGTTGTTCGCAGCGTCGCGCGGTCCGATCTCACAAATCAACGGCGCGCCCCGGCGCACCCAATCCCAGCGTTTGTCGGCTGGGCGCGCATCCTTTTCATCGACATGAGAGCGCACCGGCGCGTCGAACGCACTCTGCGCATTCAGGTCCGCTGCAAGCGCAGCGCAGTATCGTTTCAGGTCGGCGTCTTCCGGTTTCCCGCGCAGCATCGGGACAATAACGATCTGGCGGGGCGCCACTGCGGGCGGCGTGCGTAATCCATCATCGTCGCCATGAGTCATGATCACGCCGCCAATCAGCCGTGTTGACACGCCCCAGCTCGTGGTATGCGCCAGCGACATGCCGCCATCCTTGTCCTGATAGCGGATGTTCTGCGCTTCAGCGAAGTGGGTGCCGAGATAGTGCGAGGTGCCCGCTTGAAGCGCCTTGCCGTCCTGCATCATCGCTTCGATTGAGAAGGTGCTTACGGCGCCGGGAAAACGCTCGTTCTCTGGTTTCTCTCCCGCGATTACCGGCAACGCCAAAAACTCCTCGGAGAACCTGCGATACATATCGAGGATAAACAGCGTCTCTTCCATGGCGCCGGCTTCGTCGGCGTGCGCGGTATGCCCCTCCTGCCAAAGAAACTCGGCGGTGCGCAAAAACATGCGCGTTCGCATTTCCCAACGAACGATGTTGGCCCACTGGTTCAGCTTCAGCGGAAGATCGCGGTACGACTTGATCCAACGGCTGAACGCGTCGCCAATGATCGTCTCCGATGTTGGCCGCAAAATCAGCGGCTCGGTCAGCTCAGCCTCGGGATCGGGTTTCAACGTCCCGTCCGCCGCCTTCAAACGATGGTGGGTGACAACCGCCATCTCTTTGGCGAACCCTTCCACGTGCTCGGCTTCCTTGGCGATGAAGCTGAGCGGGATCATCATTGGGAAGTAGTAGTTCTCGTGGCCCGACGCACGGATGCGCGCGTCGAGTTCGCCCTGTAGCCGTTCCCAGATGCCCATGCCCCACGGCTTGATAATCATGCAGCCGCGCGTCGGCGACAGCTCGGCGAGGTCGGCCTCGCGCACGACCGCCTGATACCATTCGGGAAAATCTTCCGCTCGCGTGACTTTGAGCGCATGCATCGGCTGGGATGTCCTTTCGGGCGACGGGCATAGACTGAGCCGCGCGTGGCGGCAACGCGGCCTATTGCGGGTATACGTTGAACAGGTCCACCGGGGCCGCCCAGGCCCCGCCAATTCACAAACCGGCCCCGACAGCGCGCGGCCCGCATGCGTCAACAGTCCGACGAGTCGCTTCATGGACG